>NZ_CBCSIW010000029.1:0-38392 GCF_965139575.1 Comamonas aquatilis
CCCTGATTCAGCCTCCCTCAGGAAGCCAATGATCTGCTCTTCGCTAAATCGCTTTTTCACGTCCAATCTCCTGTCGTTTGGGATTGGACTCCAAGTGCATCTGCTACTCAAATCCGGGGGGGTGTCGGGCAGCAAGAACGTCCTTTCGGACGCCTTGCTTCAATGAGGGATTCTCAAACCATCAGAACTTTCTTTAATTAGAAGTTTCTGTATCGGGAGTTGCAGCTTTTTGCGGGAAACAGCTTGCGCAACGCTACGCGAAGAGGCGGAGTTTCATATCTGGAGGCAGCCAAGGACGTGCTGCAGCACATCGGTAGCAGTTGTGCCCCGAGTGCAAGTATCGAAGAGATTGAGCTTTTGGTCCTTGAGCAGCTCGTGACATTGCGCTGGCAGTTGAATGATTCCGATGAGCTCAAAGCGATCGCATCGGCAGCCGGAGTGATGGGGGAACGGAATGCGTCGTTATCTGCCGTTCAGCGTGCTTTGCGCGACGGTGGGGAAGCCGCGGTGGCTGTAGCGTTGCTGCCCAGTGTGGCAGTGCTCCCATCCTTGATAAGCTCTGCCAAGGCCGATCCCCGATCGACATTTAGCAGGCTGGTGAAAAATCCGGCTGCATTGGCCGCAGCTGCTGTGCCGCGTCTCGCTGCGGTTCCCTTGGCAGCAGCCGCAGCGGTGCATCAGGCGGCTGGGGAGGCTTACCGTATCACGTTGCCCAGCGTGGTTCTCATAACGGGAATCCGCCAGAGGGATGGGGCGCAGGGGAGATGTGTTCTGCGCGAAAAATAAGGGGGAGTGGCTCCAGGATGGGAGCTGGCTGCGCGCTTCAGCCGGCGGTCATGGTTCATTGGTCGGAGACCCCCCTATAGGTACTCCTGGCAATGTTCCTCATGGGGGTAATTCGACCCCCTTGGGTGCGCCAGTGGATGAGCCTGTGAAAAGTGAACGTTCCAGTGAACAAGCATCGCTCGCTGAATGGAAATACAGCTTTTTTGCGTATTAATGACTTTTTTGTTTGTAGTTGAATTGCAGTTTTTTGCTTTTTTGGTGTGCTGAGTTTTTTAGGTGGAAGCGGCTGTGGTTCGCGGCATTAGGCTGAAAAGAGTACGGCGGTAATCTTTATGGGTGAAGAATGGCGAATTTCTGAGAATTTGTCCCCAATGTCCCCAAGCAAAAACGCTTGTCCCCAAAAAATTTTGGGGACACTTTTCTTTAATGGTGACAGTGGGTTAAGTGCTGTTTTTGGGGCTGTCCCCAATGTCCCCAAGAATTTTTGTCAATATCCGGAAGAACATTGAAAAAGCGGCATCTCTTGCGCTCTTTTGATTGATGCTTTTTTGTTGGTTAATTGCCAGCGCCCGAAATGGGCTGACCAGGGGCGCTCCTTGGTCTGCGTTGGGCAGCAAAAGTGCGCAGAGTGACAGTGCAAAAAAATCGAGGCGTAAAGAAAGGTGGGACAGTGTGAGAAAAGCAATCAATGCTCAAGCTGAGCGCCATAAACGGGAGGCTGTCTCGTTTGTTTTACAGGCCAATGGAGCCGCCTGTGGCCACTCGCGACAAACACTGCGGCATGTAGAAACGTGGTATTCCACGCAGATGCTCGAACTCATTCCCAAGGTCTGGCAGGCTAAGGTGCCAGGTATCTTCGATCAGCTCATTCCACCTGCCCGGATGCAGCAGATTGACCAGGCTATTTCGTTGTACCTTGAAGGCGATGATTCTGAGTTGCGCCCCTACATCAAAGGCCGGGTGTCTGTCGAAATTGGGTTTCGGTCGAGCAACCCTAGCTTTGGAGGCGCTCCTGTCTGGCGTTCGCGAAAGTTCTCTGATCCGCTCTACCTTACGCCCGCTGGGTTCCTGCATGGTTATCCAGAGGTGGATGAAGATTTATTTCTGGATCATGACCAGGCCAACGATGCATTGGCCTTTTACAGGGGCGTGCCTAACAAGCTCAAGCTGGACAATGCAAGCTACAACATATCTTCGCCCGCAGTCCTAGGGAAGATTGGGGGGCTTGGCTACAAGCGATGGCTGAAAGAGGTCAAGGGCCAGAACTACACCGAACCACGGCGCAGCCTTGCGGAATCTCATGAGATTTACCAAGCGTCGGGTCGAGAGGGTTTGAGGAAGCTGTATTCACCGTCCTATGTGTTCGCCCTGATTCGTAAGTTCAATGCCGAAGGGCTTGAGGTGGATAAGCAAGATTTTGATCGGATCGTCCACCCTCAAGGCTTCCCAGCTACAGCTTAGAGGCCATGCAGTTAACAGAGTCCGGAGTGCTCTGGGCTTTTTACGAACTGCGGCACAGACTTTTATCAACTTGGCAAATTTTTCGTCAGTGGCGTCATTCGAGATGAAGCCAGGGGGCGGAAAACTGGGGGCATCTGAAATGTGCCCCCAATTTTTAAAAATGTGCCCCCAAATGTGCCCCCAGATGCCCCCGGATTGCGGCACACTTCCATGGACTTCGGCGCACTTCGAATTGAGGTCTACAGGGGGAGAAAAGAAAAAGACCGGAAGGTTATGCACCTTCGCGGTCTTGAATTTGGTCCCCCCGACAGGAATCGAACCTGTATCTGTCGCTTAGGAGGCGACCGTTCTATCCATTGAACTACGGGGAGAAGCTGCGATTCTAACTGCGTTGGCTTGCTCCTTTGGCCTGGATGGCCGGGATCGACCGTTCAGCGGCAGCCTCAAGGGCTGCGTGCCGGTACGCTACATCAACTTCTATAGCGGATGGCGCTTGTTGATCAAGAACTAATAGCATGTTTGATACTTAATCCTTGCGCACGGTATAGACCAGATCGAGAGCGCTGGTCATCCCTGTCTGGGCACGCAGTGTGACGTTGCGTGACAGGTCGTAGAAGATGTAGATGATGCCCATGGCCCCCGACAGGCTTTGTTCATAGGTCACATACAAGTTGTCCGACAGGCGCTTGCCCAAGGTCAGGGCTGCGCCCGAGGCGTCGTTGTCGCCGCCGCCCTTGAAGCCCACTTCATCCAGTCCCAGGCTGCTCGCAATCTTGCCGCTGCTGCTGTTGCCGCCGGCCAGCAAGGCCATGGCCGCTTGCTGCAGCAGGGCGCTGCTGGCACCGCCGCTGGCCGGGTCGCGGCCCATGACGACCCAGGAAAGTTTTTCGGCATCAGGCAGGACGGGGTCCGAGTACAGCAGCACGCGTGGTGCGCTGGCCGTGCCCAGCACCTGCACACCGGCCTTGACGGCGATGTTGGGGCGCAGGGCCAGAATATCCAGCGAAGGGTTGTTGTAAGGACCGTTGAAGCGGATCAGGCCGGTTTCCACATCCAGCGACTGGCCCCAGGCTCGGTATCGGCCTTGCTCGGTGCTGATCTCGCCGGTCACGCTGGGCGGGCCGCCCACATAGCTGGCACCTTTGATTTCCAGTTGGCCGCGCAGCCGCGTGGTGATGCCAAAGCCTTGCAGGGCAAAGTCGCGGCCCAGATCCAGTTTGACGAGGATGTCCGGCACCTTGCGTGGTGTGGCGCGGGCCTGTTCCTTGCGTGCGACACGCTCTTGCTTTCTGCGTTCTTCCTCTTCGGCCTTACGCGATGCGGCGGAGTGCACCACCACGTCCTTGTCCAGAGAGGGTGCGGACTCCTCGGGCAGGATGATGGAAGCGCGATCCACTCCCAGATCGCCACGCAGCACAAACTGGCCTTGTTCCAGTCTGGCTTGCAGTTTGCCGGAGATGCTGACCTGGCGGTCGGCGCGCACCAGTACCTGCAGCTTTTTGGCTTCGGCCTGCAGGTTCATGGACAGGGTGGGTTCACCGCCGCTGCTGCCTGGCGCCGTCCATTGCGCATAGCCGGAGCCGATCAGCTCGCCTCCGTCATCGGGAGCGCTGGTCAGGTTGCCGCTATAGCCCAGAATGCGCGTCTTGCTGCCCTTGCCGCCCTTGAGGCGCAGTTCGGTGATATCCAGCCGCGTGCCCTGCAGCTTGGCGCGCAGCACGCCGTCCTGCAGATCAATGCCGTCGAGGATGGAGGTGATGCTCAGGCCGTCGGCGCTGATATTGCCGGCCCATTGGGGATCTTGCAGATTGCCGCTGATGACCACATCTGCGGCTAGCGCACCCTTGATGCGCCAGCCTGGCGGAGCAAACAGGGTCCAGATGCCGATATCGGGCATCTTGGCATGGAGCTGGCCCGAGAGCGGAGCCTTGTCGGGCAGGGTCCAGCCGCCATCGACATAGGCGAGCTGGGTGCGCAGCTCGCCCGTGCCATTGCCTGCGCGCTCGCTATCCCACAGCAGCTTGGCTGTCACATTGCTGCCCTGGGCCTGCACGGTCAGGCGTGCGTCCTTGATGCGAGCCCGCATGCCCGCGCCCTTGATGGTGCGGGTGCGGGTACTGCCGGCCTTGGTGGCGGTGGGGCCAGTGGTTTGCACCACGGTCGTGCCCGAACTCTCTTCCACGGCCAGGCGCAGATCGCCAGCGGCGCGCTCCACCACCAGTTCGGCCTTGAGGGCCTTGCCCAAAGTGTCCACATCCCAGCGACCATTGAAGCTCAGATCGCCCGACAGACCGGCTGACTCCAGCGGTGGATCGTCATCGCCCACGCTGAATGCATCAACCCAGGCCAGCGGAATGCCTTGCGCGCGACCCGTGCTGGTCAGGCCCCACTGGCCGTTGCCTGCCTTGGTGGCCTTGCTGTCGTTCCAGCTGAGCTGCACCGGGGCCAGCGGTTCGCTGCCGGTGCGGCGTATGCCCAGATCGGGCGGTGTCAGCTGCAGTCGGCCGGCGCTGATTTGATAGGCCGTGCTCAGCACGGTGTTGCCGCTGGTGCGCTGGCTGATCTGCACCGGCGCGCCTGGCATGAGCTGGGCCACCCAGGGGCCGGGCTTGCCGTTGCCGGGTTTGAGCTGGGCTTGCAGCTTTTCCAGGCTGGCTTGCCAGTCCAGTGGCGCAGCCGCCTTGGCATTGGACAGGCCGGCTTGCAACACGGTATCGAGTTGCACACTCTGGCCGGCCTGCTGGGCCTGGGCGATCAGGGCAATCTTGGCGTTTTCGGGGCTGCCCTTGATACTCAGCTGCAGCGCGGGAATGACGATGGCTTGCTCGGCCGGCGTATTGGCCGCCAGGTAGCGAATTTTTTCGCCCTGCACATTGGCCTTGATCTGCAATCCGCTGGCGGGCAGCTGCGCGCCCTGGCTGGCCTGGATGCGTTGCAGCAAATTGCCCCAGCCGCCGCTCCAGTCCATCTCGGCGCTGGCGGTGCCGTCCAGCTGTGCGCCGCTCAGCGGGTCTTGCATGCCGGGCAGTTTGCGCAGCCACTGGGTCAGCTGGGTCAGCGAGCTCAGCTTCAGCGTGGTTTGCCCCTTGCCATCCTTGGGGCCCATCTGACCTGCCAGTTGCAGATCGGCGCCGGGCACGCTGGCCTTGAGTTCGGCCTTGGCCTGCTGGCTCTCGGTGTTGAATTCCACATTTTTGGCATCTAGCTTGGCCTGCAGTGCCTCCAGCTGCAGAGTCTCCAGCTGCAGCAGCGGCGCTTGCCACTGGCCCTTGCCGGCCAGGGTCTGAATGCGCAGCGCCTTGCCCTGGGGCTTGCCTGCGGCACGCAGATCAACAGCGAAGGCCACGGCGGGTGCAGGCTCGGGTTGCTGGCGATCTTGCGGGTTGACGGGCAAGTCTGGCGTCAGCGTCTGGGCCTGCACAGAGCCTTGCAGCGGCGCGGCTTCCAGCGTGCTCAGAATGTCTGTGGGGTTGAGTTGCTCGATCAGCAGCTTGCCGTCGAACATCTGGCCTGCGGGAACATAGCGGCCCGTGAGCTTGAGCTGTCCCTTGCCGATCTCCATCTGGCTTTCATCGACCAGCCACTGGCCGCCGTCAAAGTTGACACGGGCCTGCAATTGCTTGATCGGCAAGCGCTGCTTGTCCCATGGGCCGGGCAGGGCGTTGCTGAACTGCGCGGACAGTGCCCAGGTCGCTTGGCTGTGCTCGCTGGCTTGCGGCTGCTGGCCTGCGGTGGTGGCGGAATCTGCGGTCAACACCGGACCGGGACCGGCGGTCAGCTCGCCGGACAGGGCTGTGCGCGGGCCTTGGGGCCAGAAAGCCGCCAGGTCCAGATTCTTGAGCAAAGCCTGAGCGGACAGCAGCGGCTGCTCTTTCCAGGGCATGATGCTGGCCTTGATATCGGCCAGCATGGGCAGGTCTTCGACAGCTTGCTCTGCTTTCTCTAGCTGCTTGCGCTTGCTGTTACTTGACTTTGAAGTGTTTTTATCATCAGAGGCTTTTTCTTCAAGCGCTGGTTGCTCCTGAATTTGCGCCTCTGCATGGGCACTCAGGCTCAGCTGGGCCGCTTCGGTTGCCAGCGTGCCTTCAATCTGCGCCTTGGCCAGCACCTCGATCAGGGCCGCAGGCAGGCCGTTTTTGGCTTGCAAGGGGTTGGGCGTTTGCAGCTGGCCTTGCAGCTGCGCCTTGAGCTGCATGGGAGCTGCACCCTGCATGCGTGCTTGCAGCTGGTAGTTGCCATCGGCCACGTGCAGGCTTCGAACCTGCAGCTCGTGATGGCTGCCGGTGTATTCATAAACGCCGCTGAGGTCTTGCACCACAACCTCGGGTGGGCCGTTCCAGACAATGCGATCGACCTTGAAAGGCAGCTCGATCTTGACGGGCAGGTGCAGCGATTGCAGCGGCTCGCTGGGCTTTTTCTCGGGGTCTGGCGTGCTGGCAATCTGCAGCTCGGCCACGTGCACCTCGCCGAGCCTGAGGACACGCGAGAAGATCAGCGGGCGCAACTGCCAGCCGATTTTGGCGTCCTTGATCTCGACTTTCATGGTCGGACTTTGCCATTGCAGCCAGCCGATGCGGCCGCCGTTCTTGACGCTTCCCGTCACCTCTTTGGCAGACAGGCTCTGGCCTTCGGGCAGCCAGCGCGCCACACGTTGCAAGGTCTGGGCCAGAGAGTCGTCGCGGCCTATCCACCAGAACAGACTGCCCAGAGCGATGGCGAGCACCAGCATCAGGGTCAGCGTCAGCCAGCCCAGTGTACGCAGCCAGCGGCGGCGCTTGCGCGGGGTTGCGGGGGCTGTGCCGGGGTTGTGATTGGCCTCGGGCGTCTGGCCCGGGCTGTTGGTTGGGGTATCCGTCATGTTTAGAACGTGAAGCCCAGGCGCAGGTGCAGCCGCAGCTGCTTTTCCTGTGCGCCCCAGGCGATATCTGCTTGTATGGGGCCTACGGGGCTTTTCCAGCGGATGCCGGTACCCACGCCGACGCGCATGTACATGTGATCGAACTCATCGCCCACCGTACCCGCATCGACGAACAGCGTGTGTTCGAAGTCCTGCGTATTGCCCTTGATGGTGACGGGGCGCTGCCATTCGACGCTGCCCGAGGCCAGGTAGCGGCCCGCGATGACGCGGTTGTTGTCGGTGCGTGCGCCTATGGATTGATAGCCGTAGCCGCGCACGGTGTTGTCGCCACCGGTCAGAAACATCAGCGTGGTGGGGATGTCCACCTCTTTTCTGGCCAGCAAGGCACCCACCGATGCCTTGAGCTGCAAGCGGCTGCGGCGTCGGGTTTCCTCATCGCGCTCGCCCATAGGGATCAGGCTCAGCCAGCGGCCGGTGATGCGGCCAAACGGTGTTTTCTGCGGGTTCAACGTGGTGCCTGCACCAGCCTCCCAGGCCAGACCGAAGCCCGAACTTGGCAGCAGATTGTTGTCAAAGTAGCGTGCCGTCCAGCCGTAGTTGGCCATCAGCGACGAGGCACCGGGCGGCGCGCCATCGCCCAGGGTCTTGGCATAGTCGTATTGCAGATAATAGTTGCGCTCGATGTGGTCGTCGGCCTTGGAGCGGCCCATGCGCAGCATGGCGCTGTTGGTGTTGAAGTCGCCGGCTGGCGAGCGCTCCAGCTTGCCGCCCGCAAACCAGCGCCACAAGTCCTCGCCGGGCAAGCCGGTGACCTGGGTGGAGATCAGAGGGTTCTTCCTGTCCAGCTGCAGCTTGCTCACGGCGCGCCAGTTCAGCCCCGGCACCTTGTTGTGGATGTGATCTACGGACAGGCGCGGGCCTGTATCGGTGCTGATACCCACACCGAACACCCATTTTTGCAGCTTGGCTTCGCGAACCTTGGCAATTACCGGAGAGGTGACCTGGGCACCCTGGGCGTCGCGGGCTTGTTGGTTTTTCTCTTCGCTCGCCGTCTGCTGCGGGGCATCGGCCAGGGTCAGAAACACCGATTCGTAGTAGCCGCTGCTGACCAGGCGCTGTTGCGCATCGAGCATGGATTGCTGATCATATTCCTGGCCCTCAGGCAGGCGGGCAATGCGCGCCGTGGCCACGGGGTCGTAGCGCTCGGCACCTTCAATCTGCAGCGGGCCGAAGCTGTAGGCCGGGCCGGGCGCATAAGCTACGCTGACATTGGCCTTGTGGGTGTCGGCGTCGATGTCGGCCAGGCTGGAATCGATGCGGGCCAGCGGGTAGCGGCGCTTTTGCAGCTCCCTCAAACCGCCGCTTTTCGCGCCGCTCCAGGCCGACTGGGTGAACTGTTCGCCGGGCTGCAGCGGCCAGGTCTCCAGAATCTGCAGTCTTTGCGACAGACCCAGCTCATCTTCGGCATTGACGCCGGTAAAGCGCACATCGGACTTTTCGATCAGCGCAGGCGGGCCGGGGTCCACTTTCACCACGATCTTGCTCGGCGCTTCGTCATCGGGCGTGTCGCTGAGTTCTACGGTTACCGTGGGGCTGAAGTAGCCCAGCGTGCCGATCAGATCGCGCACATTGGCATCGGTCGCTCCCAACAGGCGCGTGAGTTCGCGCCGTTGCAGATCGGGTTGATAGCGATAGCGTTTGAGCTCCAGATGCTTTTCCAGCAGCTCGCGAATTTCCTTGGGGGCATCCACTTCCAGTGTGAATGCCGGGTCTCCGGTCACGGCCGCAATGGCCGGGTCGGCATCTTTGTCTTTGGGGGAGAGAAGGCTGCAGCCGCCAAGCAACAAAGCAGCTCCCAAAAGAAAACTTGGCCTCAAGGCCGTTACTGTCAGAGGCAATTTCTTGGGCATCCTCCTATTTTGACAGCATGCGCATGGCGTCCTCCAAGCCCTTGAGTGACAAAGGGTACATACGCTGGCTCATCAGCTGCTCGATGATGGAGATGCTCTGGCGGTATTGCCAGACGCCCTGAGGCTCGGGGTTGATCCAGGCAAACTTGGGGAAAGCATGGGTCAGGCGCTGCAGCCACTCGGCTCCGGGCTCCTCGTTCATGTATTCCACCGAGCCTCCGGGTTGCAGGATTTCATAAGGGCTCATGGTCGCGTCACCGACAAAGATCAGCTTGTAATCCTTGTTGTATTTGCGAATGATGTCCCAGGTCGAGAACTTCTCGGCAAAGCGGCGGCGGTTGTTCTTCCACATGAAGTCATAGACGCAGTTGTGAAAGTAATAGAACTCCAGGTGCTTGAGTTCGCTTTTCACCGCCGAGAACAACTCCTCCACACGCTGGATATGCTCGTCCATAGTGCCGCCCACGTCCATGAGCAGCAGCACTTTCACGTTGTTGTGCCGCTCCGGAATCATCTTGATATCCAGATAGCCGGCATTGGCTGCCGTGGCGCGAATGGTGTCGGGCAGATCCAGCTCCAGCTCGTTGCCGTCGCGCGCAAACTTGCGCAGGCGGCGCAGCGCCACCTTGATGTTGCGCGTGCCCAGCTCCTGGGTGTCGTCGTAGTCGCGGTAGGCGCGCTGCTCCCAGACTTTCACTGCACTTTTGTTGCGGCCCGGCCCGCCAATGCGTATGCCGGCCGGGTTGTAGCCGCCGTGACCGAAGGGGCTGGTGCCGCCGGTGCCAATCCACTTGTTGCCGCCTTCGTGGCGCTCTTTTTGCTCTTCCAGTCGTTTCTTGAGCGTCTCCATGAGCTCGTCCCAATCCATGGCTTCGAGCTTGGCTTTCTCTTCGGGGCTGAGTTCGCGCTCCAGCAACTGCTTGAGCCAGTCCTGCGGAATTTCCTTGGTCAGGTCGGCCAGCATTTCCACACCCTTGAAATAGGCGGCAAAAGCGCGGTCGTATTTGTCGTAGTGCTTCTCGTCCTTGACCAAGATCGTGCGGCCCAGATGATAGAAATCATCCAGGCTCCAGTTCTCGCCCTTGGGGCCGACGATGCCGGCATCCAGCGCCTGCAGCAGCATCAGAAATTCCTTGACCGAAACCGGCAGCTTGGCCGCGCGCAAGGTGTAGAAGAAATCAATCAGCATCAAATATGCCTCCAGCGCTTATTTGGCGGTCGCATGCTGCTCCAGAAGATAGAGCAACTGGGCACGGGCCTCCGGCCACTCGCCGCTACGCATGCTGTACATCACCGTGTCGCGTATCGTGCCGTCGCGGCGCAGTGCATGGCCGCGGATGACGCCGTCTTTTTTCGCACCCAGGCGCTCGATGGCGCGCTGGCTGGCAAAGTTGAAATTGTCCGTGCGCCAGCCCACCACATGGCAGGCCAGCGTGCCAAAGGCATGGGCCAGCAGAAGCAGCTTGGCCGAGGTGTTGACATGAGAGCGCTGCACGCTGGCTGCATACCAGGTGTAGCCGATTTCCACGCGGCGAATGGCGGGAACGATGTCGTGATAGCTGGTGGTGCCCAGCACCTTGCCGCTGGCATCGTCGAGCACGGCAAAGGCAAAGCGGTGGCCTTGCTCGCGGCCCAGCAAGGCGGTTTCGATGTAGCTGCGGGTTTCCTGCGGCTCGGGCACGGAGGTGACGCGAATCTTCCACAGTTCGCCATCGGCCGCTGCGGCGGCAAGCCCGGCTTCATGCTCTAGGCCCAATGGCTCCAGTCGCACGCCGCGGTCGCGCAAGGTGACAGGTTCGATAAATGCCATGATCCACCTCCTCAGTTCTTGCCCGTCTGCACACGCATGCGGGCTCGCCCAAATCTGGCCAGCTTCAGGCCCAGGCCGGCGCACAGGCCCACCAGGGCAATGGCCGCAATGGTGCCCGCCCCATAGCCGGGGGCAAACAGCTCCAGACCCAGCACATGGGCCAGGCCCCAGCCGGCCAGGGCGCCGCCCACAAAACCCAGCGCGTCGGTACAGCCTTCCAGCAGCAATTGCTGTGCAGTGCTCATCGAGGTCTCCTCCGGTCGCAGGTGCGGCCTATCGGTTGCGCTGGTTCATGAACACCAGCTTTTCAAACAGACTCATATCCTGTTCGTTCTTGAGCAAAGCACCTACCAGCGGCGGCACGGTCACCTTGCCGTCTTCGGCCTTGAGCGATTCCGGTGGAATGTCCTCGGCTACCAGCAGCTTGAGCCAGTCGATCAGCTCAGATGTAGAAGGCTTTTTCTTCAGACCCGGCAGGTTGCGCACGTCATAAAAGACCTTCATGGCGGCGCTCAGCAATTCGCCCTGCAGCTTGGGGAAGTGCACGGCCACGATCTGGCGCATGGTCTCCTGATCGGGGAATTTGATGTAGTGGAAAAAGCAGCGGCGCAGAAAGGCGTCTGGCAGCTCTTTTTCGTTGTTCGAAGTGATGAAGACCAGGGGCCGGTGCTTGGCGCGAATCATCTGACGCGTCTCGTAGCAGTAGAACTCCATGCGGTCGATTTCGCGCAGCAAATCGTTGGGGAATTCGATGTCGGCCTTGTCGATCTCATCGATCAGCAGGGCCACGGGCTCGTTGGCCGTGAAGGCCTGCCACAGCACGCCTTTGACGATGTAATTGTTGATGTCCTTGACGCGTTCGCTGCCTTCCACATCCGCCAGTTGGCTGTCGCGCAGACGGCTCACGGCGTCATATTCATAAAGGCCTTGCTGCGCCTTGGTGGTGGATTTGATATGCCACTGCAGCAGCGGCATCTTCAGCGCGGAGGCCACTTCTTCGGCCAGCATGGTCTTGCCCGTGCCGGGCTCGCCCTTGACTAGCAGCGGACGCTGCAGCGTGGCAGCGGCGTTGACGGCCAGCATCAGGTCTTGTGTGGCAACGTATTGGTCGGAACCTTGGAACTTCATGGGCGGTCTATCAGCGTAAGTAGGGATAAGCGTGTCAAATTCTCGCTGCCATAATCATTTTCACTGCAGCAAGGCATTGAGCACCCGTCTGAACTCTTGAAGGATTGTGCGCGCAAAATGAGAAAAACTTGGACCACGGTATTGGCAGCAGCTGTCGCATCAGTGACCAGTCTGGCACAGGCCCAGGCCGTCAGCGGCGATGCAAAAGCAGGGCAGGGAAAGATTGCCATGTGTATCGGCTGCCACGGCATTCCAGGCTATCAGGCCAGTTTCCCTGAAGTTTACAAAGTTCCCATGATTGGCGGCCAGAATGCCGCTTACATCGTCTCTGCATTGCAGGCCTATAAAAAAGGCGAGCGCAAACACCCCACCATGCGCGGCATTGCCGATTCACTGAGCGACCAGGACATGGCCGACGTGGCAGCGCTCTATGCCAGCCATGGCAAAACCAAGGATGCCAAGCCCAGGGAAGCCAGCGCAGCCGTTGCCCCGCTGCTGCAAAAAGGCGCTTGTTTCTCCTGTCATGGCGAAGCGTTTTCCAAACCCATTGATCCCTCCTACCCCAAGGTGGCGGGCCAGTATTCGGATTACGTCTTCCGTGCCCTGCAGTCATACAAGACCGAAGGCAATCCCCATATAGGTCGCAGCAACGGCGTGATGGCCGGTATCGCCAAGCAGTTCAACAACAACGAGCTGCAGCTGTTGGCCAAATATATAGGCAGCCTGGACAGCGAGATGCAGGTCGTAGCCCAGCCGCACTTCAAGCTGGGGCAAAAGTAATTTGCATCACCCACAACACAAAGCCCGCAGATGCGGGCTTTGTGTTTTTTTATGAGTGATGAGTCGTTGGCGATGCGCTTGATCAGGCATGTGCCAAATACCGGTGATGGCAAGCAAGGGCAGTCCCGCAGAGAGGCCGTTGTCCCCCTCCCGAAGAGAGAGGGGGAAGGCGCGCAGCGCCTCAGGGGGAGCTCTTGAAACTCCCGTCGCTGGTTGCCAGCCGCTGCACGCCTGCCACATAGGCCTCGCCATCGGGCGGGCGGCCCGAGCGCTGGCTTTCCCAGAGCATCTGGCCCAGGCATTCCATGGTTGCATGGTGGGCGTCGTGCAGATCGCGCTTTTTGGTCAGCAATTCCACGGCTTGGCGAATGCCCCGTGGAGAGTCCACGCTGCATTGCTCGCTGATGGACAGGTGCATGGACAGGTGCAGGAACGGGTTGGTGCGTTCGGGCTCGGCGTCATAGTTGCGCACCAGAGCGGCATCCACATCGGACAGCTCTGCAAAATACTCGGGGTGCTCATCAATCCACAGACTGGCCAGCGTCTCGATGGCCTCCATGGGGGCGCCGCTGATCATCTTGGCGCGCACTCCGCAAAAAAATAGCCGTACGTCGGCTTGACTGGGGTTGAACATGATGGCGCGCAGCGTATCACGCCTCATCCCGGCCGGCTGGCCTGTGGTTTTGGCCGTCCGGCTGTTCGTCCTGCAGCAGTGCGGCGCGCTCCTTTGCCATCTGTTCCACCAGTTGCTGGCGCCCCTGTTTGGCCACGGCAATCAGCTGATTCTGGTTCTGATCCTTGTAATGCGGGTACATGCGCTCGGCCAGATCCAGATTGTGTTCACGAAAGCGCTCGGCCATGCGTTTGGCATCGGCAGGGCTTTCGCCTACCAGTTCCAGAACGGACTGGGCCGACGCCAGGCTGGACTCGAACACTTCACGCTGTATGTGCTCTATGTCCAGGTCGCGCAGGCGAAACCAGTGGTCCAGATCTCGTGCTCTGGCCACGATTTCCAGATCGGGGAAATGCTTGCGCGCCTGGCTGGCAATCTTGACGGACTGGTCGGGGGCATCCACGGCAATCACCAGCACGCGGGCTTTGGCCGCGCCGGCAATGCGCAGCAGATCGACCCGTGTGGCATCGCCATAGAAGACGCGGTAGCCATAGGTCTGAGCGGCCTCCAGCATTTCCACGCTGTGGTCCAGGATGGTGGGGCGTATGCCCTGGGCCAGCAGCACGCGGGCCACGATCTGCCCGTAGCGGCCAAAGCCGGCCACGATGATGGGGGCTTCCTGGGGTTCTGAAATTTCCCTGGCCTTGTCCTGCGGGTCCTGGGCTTCCTTGATAGCCGCAAAGCGGCGCAGCAGCAGCTTGTCCAGCAACACCAGCAGCAAAGGCCCCAGCAGCATGGACAGCGCCACGGCGGCCACCAGCATGGAGGAGACGCTGTGCTGGAACACCTTGTACTGGGCCGCAGTCTGGAAGACCACAAAGGCAAATTCGCCGCCCTGGGCCAGCATCAGCGTGAAGACCGGGCGCTCGCGCCAGGGAATGTTCATGACCTTGGCCAGGCCAAAGATCATCAGCGCCTTCAGGCTCAAAAAGCCCAGCACCATGGCTGCCATGGCCAGAGGCGATTGGAGAATCACGCCGAAATCGATGCTCATGCCCACGGCCATGAAGAACAGGCCCAGCAGCAAGCCTTTGAAGGGCTCGATATTGGTTTCCAGCTCGCTGCGGTATTCGCTGTCGGCCAGCAGCACGCCGGCCAGAAAAGCGCCCAGTGCCATGGACAGGCCGACTTGCACCATCAGCATGGCAATGCCCACCACCAGCAGCAGCGACGTGGCGGTGAAGATCTCGGGCGTCTTGCTGCGGGCAATCCAGCGCAGCACCGGTTGCAGCAGCAGTCGCCCGCCGATGATGACGGCGCCAATCGTGCCCACGGTTTTGAAAATGGTCAGCCAGACATGGCTTTCGCCATGGGTGGCGGCGGCTGCCTTGTAGGCGCCCAGAATCGGGATCAGCGCCAGGATGGGAATGGCGGCCACGTCCTGGAACAGCAGGATGGAGAACGCGGCCTGACCGCTGGGCGTGCGCATCAGATTGCGCTCGGACATGACTTGCAGGCAGATGGCGGTGGACGATAGTGCCAGCCCCATGCCGGCGATCAGGCTGACCCGCCATGAAAAGCCAAAGGCCCAGGCGGCCAAAAACAAAATGCCGGTGCAGACTGCCATCTGTGCCATGCCCCAGCCGAAAATCGGTCGGCGCAACTCCCACAGCCGCTTGGGCTGCAGCTCAAGGCCGATGACAAACAGCATGAGCACCACGCCAAATTCGGCAAAGTGCAGTATGTCCTCCACATTGCTCACCAGCCCTAAACCCCAGGGGCCCATGGCAATGCCTGCGCCCAGGTAGCCGATGATGGCCCCCAGACCCAGGGCGCGGGCAAGGGGCACGGCCAGAACGGCCGCAGCGAGATAGGTAAAGCCGTAAGTCAGCCAGATGGGAGCGCTGTGTTCCATATGTGGGTCGTGTTTGATTGGTGTTAACCCGTATTGTTAGAACATTGTGGCACTCAGAAACCGTTGCCAGTTAAAGGCCGGCAGCAAATTTGCAGCCAATCGGTGTGAACGGCATGCAAGGGCTGTCCCGCCTGGGGCTGTCCCGCCAGGGTCTGCAGGCAAAGAGCACAACTTTTAAGATACTGCTCTTGCTTTACGGTTTTGGCGTTTGGGGTTTCTCATGGATTGGCATACCTGGCTGGCGTTTTTTGTGGCTTCCTGGATCATCGCGGTGTCGCCGGGCTCGGGGGCTGTGTTGTCCATGAGCCATGGGCTTTCATATGGCGTGCGCAAGACCAGTGCCACCATCCTGGGGCTGCAACTGGGTTTGTTGCTCATCTTGTTGATAGCGGGGGCCGGAGTGGGCTCGCTGTTGATGGCCTCGGAGATTGCTTTCAACGTGGTCAAGATCGTGGGCGCTGCTTATCTGATCTATCTGGGCATCAGCCAGTGGCGGGCCGGCGGCTCGGCGCTGGCTGCGCAGGAGAGCATGCCGCAGATCAGCTTTCAAAAGCGGGTGCTCACCGGATTTCTGACCAATGCCACCAATCCCAAGGGCATCATCTTCATGGTGGCCGTGCTGCCCCAGTTCATGAGCAGCAACCGCCCTCTGGCTCCGCAGCTGGCGATTCTGGCGGTGACCATGCTGGCTGTGGACACCGTGGTCATGCACAGCTATGCCGCCGGAGCCAGCGCCTTGCGCAGCCTGATGCGCAGCGCCCGTGCCATGCGCAACCAAAATCGCGTCTTCGGCAGCCTGCTGGTGGCGGTGGGTACAGGGCTGTTCTTTGTTCAGCGTGCAAATCAGTAAGCTTCAACATTAAAAGTCATAGCTTCCAGCCATTGCCAAGTAAGGGCTAAAGCCTTGTTTTGCTGGATTTTTAGTGGTTTGCCATGACTTGTCGCATGGCAGACAAAGCCTGACATGGGCGCCCTCTACATTGGGTGCATGAAAACCTTCCACTCCTACTCCGAAGTGCTGGCCTGCATTGGCCAGGAAGTTGCGGTCAGCGACTGGGTCACCATCACCCAGGCACAGATCCAGATGTTTGCAGACGCCACGGGCGACCAGCAATGGATTCACACCGACCCGGAGCGGGCCGCCAAAGGCCCGTTTGGCGCGCCGATCGCCCATGGTTTTCTGACGCTGTCGTTGCTGCCTCAGTTCTTTGAATCCACGTTTTCCATCGAGGGCTCGAAGATGGGCGTGAACTATGGCCTCAACCGTGTGCGTTTTGTGGCTCCCGTGCCCGTCAACAGCCGCTTGCGCGCCCGCATGAACTTGCAGCATGCCGAGCGTGTGGAGCCCGACGGTATTCAGATGACCTGGCTGGTCACGGTGGAGCGCGAAGGCAGCGACAAGCCGGTATGCGTGGCTGAATCGCTGGCGCGCAGCTTTGGTGCTGCGGCCTGAGATCTGCTGCATTGCCCTGAAATGAAAAAAGCCCCAAGGGTTTCCTTGGGGCTTTGCTGCCTGTGGGGCTGGGTTCTGGCGCTTGCCTGGCGCTTTTCTGGCACAGGCCTTGGTTTTCATTCGCCGTAGCTGTCCAGCAAACCGGCCTTGCCAGCGGCTACCGTTTCCTGGCGTACTTGTTCGCGGCTGAGGTTAGAAGGCTGCTGTGTCTGGGCGGACAGGGGCAGGTAGGAGGCGTCTCCGGACAGCAGCTGACCTTGTGCCAGAGCATCCATGGTCTGGGCCTTTACCTGGGCACGGGTCAGAGTGGAGTGGCTTTCGGTCTGGGGTGGGTAATGGCCGCTGGTGAAGTCAAATCCTGCAGCCTGTGCGGCGGCGGCAGACATGGCAAGGGTGGCAACGATTGCGAGGCGGTTGGCGTATTTCATGATTCTTCCTTTTCAGCGTGGCTTGCAGTCCTGACGGATATCGCCGGTTGGCTGCAATCCATGAGTGCCACTGTAGACCGATGCAATCAAAAGAAAAATCCCCGTAACCGCAACTTATCGTTTCACAAACAGTGCTAATTCTGTGGGAACTTAAGGTGCGGGAGTCGGCTCCGCCAGCGCAGCACCTTCAAAGCCGAGTTGACGCCAGGCTTCAAATACCGTCACCGCCACGGCGTTGGACAGGTTCAGGCTGCGCTGGGACGCCAGCATGGGCAGACGCAGGCGCTGTTCGTTGGGAAACTGGGTGCGCACCTCGGCGGGCAGGCCCTTGCTTTCCGAGCCAAACACCAGCCAGTCGCCGGCCCTGAAGGCAATGGCGTGTGCCGGGCTGCTGCTATGGGTGGTCATGGCAAACATGCGGCTGCGGTCGGGCTGGCTGGTCTGCAGAAAAGCATCCCAGCTGGTGTGGCGCTGTACCGAGGCGTACTCGTGATAGTCCAGTCCAGCACGGCGCATATGCCGGTCTTCCATGGAAAAGCCCAAGGGCTCGATCAAATGCAGGCTGCAGCCTGTATTGGCCGCCAGGCGGATGACGTTGCCCGTATTGGGTGGGATTTCCGGGGCCACAAGAACGATATGAAACATGGGGCGCTATTGTGCAGTTGGCTGGCCTTGGCTGTGCTGGCATGCCGCAGTTCCAGACTTGCGGGTCGGGTTGAGCAGAAACAAGCGCAGATTGGAAGCAAAGCCATCACGGTGTTCTGGCGATGACCAGGGCCGACACCGAGGCGGCTCCGGCCTGGAGCAGGCTGCCGGCCAGTGCGTTCAGCGTGGCGCCGGTGGTCATCACGTCGTCAAACAGCAGCAGGTGCTGGCTTTTGATTGCCTCGGCATGCGCAGGTGGGACCTGAAAAACGCCGCGCAGCTGGCGCAAGCGCTGATGACGGCTCAGCACGTGCTGCGGCATATCGGTGTGCTGGCGCTGCACGGCGTGAGAGCGAATCTCCAGCGAGCAGGGCAACTGGCGACTCAGGGCGCGCGCCAGCAGCAAGGTATGGTCAAAGCCGCGCTCGCGCAGGCGCCTGGCGGAAGCGGGCACGGGTATGAGTGCATCGCAGCTTTGCAGCAACGGCTGCGCAGGGGCATGTTCGGCCAGCAAGCGGCCCAGGCTGCGGGCCAGCCCGATATCGGCCCTGAATTTGAAGTCGCCAATCAGCTGCTGCCATGGATAGGCGTAGTCCACGGCCGCCACACAGGCGGCCAGCGATGGCGGCTGCCGGAGGCAAGCCCCGCAAAGCGGAGTCGGCGCCGGAAGGTGCAGAGCGCAACGCAGACAGCGGTGACTGGCCTGGGCCCAGCGCGCAAGGCAGTCGGCGCATAGGCGCTCGGCCGGCCAGCGTCTGCAAATGGCGCACTGGCTGGGCAAAGCCTGCAAGGCAGCATCCCAGGGCTGGCGCAGGCGCGAAAGCCATGTCGCATGAAGGTTGGGCATGGAATCAATATACTCGCGCCGCATTGTTTCCCTTTATGGCAGCGGCCTCGCGCCTTCTGTCAATCTGTCTGCACGCACCGTCATGTCCCATCAGCTGCCTCCCACCATTGACCCTGTAGCCGCCCGTCGCTGGCACGAGGCCGCACCGGCGCAGGCACCCTGGCTGCATGAGGAGGTGGCAAGCCGCATGCAGCAGCGTCTGGAATGGATCGTCAAGCCGCCCGAGCACTGGTGCCACTGGGAGCCTGTGCGCGGCGGCATGCAGGCCCACGATCTGCTGCGTGAACGCTATCCGCAGGCTGAATGCACGGTGTATGAGCCTGTGGCGGCGCGCCAACTGCTGGCGCAGGAAAAGCTGGGCAGCCGCTGGTGGCAGATGGCGCGCTGGAAAGGCGCTGGCGTGCAGGTGGCACAGCCTGCGGACGCCAGCATGGACATGCTCTGGGCCAATATGCTGCTGCACACCGCAGGCGATCCGCAGACGCTGATCGAACAATGGCACAAGCTGCTCAAGATTGACGGCTATGTGATGTTCTCCTGCCTGGGGCCGGACACGGTACGTCAGCTGCATCGTCTCTATGCCGACCTGGGTCTGGGCCCGGCAGGTCACAGCTTCACGGACATGCATGACTGGGGTGACATGCTGGTGCATTCCGGCTTCAGCGAGCCGGTGATGGACATGGAGCACATCACCCTCACCTTTGCCACGCCGCAGCGGCTGCTGCAGGAGCTGCGCGAGCTGGGGCGTAATCTGCATCCGGCCCGTTTTGCCGGCTTGCGAGGCCGCCAGTGGCTGGCGCGACTTGAAGCCGCAATGGCCGAGAAGTGGCGTGACAAGCAGGCTGACGGTCAATTGTCTTTAACCTTCGAAATCGTCTACGGCCACGCCTATAAACCCCAGCCCAAGGTGAAGCTGGAAGCCAATAGTTCGGTGTCCTTGCAGGACATGCGGGCCATGCTGCACCAGTCGCGCAACACGGGTTTGCGATAGCCCAATTGTCGTTTTCCGGTCATTGAGAAAACACAAAGCTGCCTACAATTTCCCCAGTTCTTGAATCGATAGCAGCGTCGCTTTCCGGCTTCTCTCCGGCTGGAAAGACAAAACAAAGGCTGGCCCGAGGGCTGCCAGGGGAGATGTAGGGTGTTTCGCTTTGCCAAGGGGACTGGCCAGCGGGTTCAAAGGCCGTCAGTTCGCAGATTTGATCATCACCGAAAGCCGGATGCAGGCCGTGTTGCCGAATCCGCGCTGACTGCTTCGGCCCCGTGGCCGATGCGGCGTTCTTCTCGTCCCTTCTCTTGTTTTGGGCTGCTTTGTCAGTTCGGCTTGCGCATGGATTTTTCATGCCGCAGGCCTGCCTTTTTTGTAGTTCGCAAAAAGCCGTGCGACAGCGCTTTCGAGCGCGCCGCTGGCATGAGTTCCTGGTGCTCGTATTAGTGAATGCGCGCAGACATTGCTATCAAACTTTGATGCATGCTGCGGTGTAGTTTGCAAGAGAGTGTGAGTTTCACGGCGCGCGGTCCCCTGGGACTGCAGCGGGTGTGAGCTAGCGGATAACCCGAGGCTTAGAGGTAAGTGAAAACGATGAAAAACATTTCCACCAAGCTGGTTCCCTGGAGTTTGACCTTGGCGGCATGGGGTAGTTCTTTGGTGCATGCTGCGCAGGATTTGCCGGGAGGGCCTGCGGTCAACCAGCTCAATTTGCATCCGCCCGTCACGCGCATTGCGGTGGAGCAGCACAATCTGCACTGGATGATGCTCATCATCTGCACGCTGATCTTTGTCGGCGTGTTTGCAGTGATGTTCTATTCCATCTGGAAGCACCGCAAATCCAAGGGTGCCAAAGCCGCGAACTTTCATGAGTCGGTAAAGGTGGAACTGGCCTGGACCATCGTCCCCTTCATCATCGTCATCATCATGGCCCTGCCTGCCACCAAGGTGCTGGTGGCGCAAAAGGACACGACCAATGCCGACCTGACCATCAAGGCGACCGGCTATCAGTGGAAGTGGGGCTATGACTACCTCAATGGCGAAGGCGAGGGTCTGAGCTTCGTCTCCACGCTGGACAGCGGCCACCGCGCCATGTCCGACAGCGGCAATGTCTCTGCCGCCCCCAATGACTATCTGCTCAAGGTCGACAACCCGCTGGTTGTGCCCATGGGTAAGAAGATCCGCATCATCACCACCGCCAACGATGTGATTCACTCCTTCATGGTGCCGGCCTTCGGCATCAAGCAGGATGCGATTCCTGGCTTTGTGCGCGATACCTGGTTCAAGGCCGAGAAAGCCGGCGACTATTACGGACAGTGCGCCGAGCTGTGCGGCAAGGAGCACGCTTACATGCCTATCCATGTGAAGGTGCTGTCTGCCGCTGACTACACCGCCTGGGTGGCTGGCGAGCAAAAAAAGCTGGCTGCCAAACAGGATGATCCCAACAAGGTCTGGGTGCTGGCCGATCTGGTGGCCCGTGGCGAAAAAGTCTATGCCGCCAACTGCGCAGCCTGTCACCAGGCCAATGGCAAGGGAGCCGGTCCCATCAAGGCTCTGGACGGCAGCCCGGTCGTGCTGGGCGCAACGGCCGACATGATGCATGCGGTGCTGGAAGGGCGTGCCAACGGTGCCATGCCTGCCTGGAAGCAGCTCAGCGACACCGATTTGGCGGCCGTGGTGACCTTTACCAAGAACCACTGGAGCAACCACACCGGCCAGTTGGTTCAACCCGCGCAATTCGTGATGGCGCGTAGCGGCAAGTTCCCCGAAGGCGGTGGCAGTGCTGCAGCACCAACTGCAGCCCCTGATCAGCCTGCGGCGGCAGCCATGCCTGCAGCCGCCGCTGCGCAGTAAGCCACAGGTACTGAAGACCGATTGGAGAAAAGAATATGAGCGCCGTAGTACCTCCCGTCCACGCACCTGCGGATCATGGTCATGACCATGCGCACGATGATCACCACCACGACATGCCCACGGGCTGGCGGCGCTGGCTGTTTGCCACCAATCACAAGGACATCGGCACGATGTACCTGCTGTTCTCGTTCGCCATGCTGATGGTGGGCGGAATTTTGGCCATGTTGATCCGTGCCGAGCTGTTCGAACCCGGCCTGCAGATCGTCAACCCCGAGCTGTTCAACCAGCTCACCACCATGCACGGCCTGATCATGGTGTTCGGCGCCATCATGCCGGCCTTTGTGGGCTTTGCGAACTGGATGCTGCCGCTGCAGATCGGCGCCTCCGACATGGCTTTCGCCCGCATGAATAACTTCAGCTTCTGGCTGCTGATTCCGGCCGGGGCCATGCTGGTGGGTTCGTTCTTCATGCCCGGTGGCGCTCCTGCCGCAGGTTGGACGCTGTATGCGCCGCTGACGCTGCAAATGGGTCCGTCCATGGACACCAGCATCTTTGCCATGCACATCATGGGTGCATCCTCCATCATGGGGGCGATCAACATCATCGTCACCATCCTGAACATGCGCGCACCCGGCATGACGCTGATGAAGATGCCCATGTTCGCCTGGACCTGGTTGATCACCGCCTATCTGCTGATTGCCGTGATGCCGGTGCTGGCCGGCGCCATCACCATGACGCTGACCGACCGCCATTTCGGCACCAGCTTCTTCAACCCTGCTGGTGGTGGCGATCCGGTGATGTACCAGCATATTTTCTGGTTCTTCGGTCACCCCGAGGTCTACATCATGATCTTGCCGGCCTTCGGTATCGTCAGTCAGATCGTGCCCGCCTTCAGCCGCAAGCGCCTGTTCGGCTACACCTCCATGGTCTATGCCGTGGCCGCGATTGCCATCCTGTCCTTCATTGTCTGGGCGCACCACATGTTCACCACCGGCATGCCGGTCACGGGTCAGCTGTTCTTCATGTACGCGACCATGCTGATCTCCGTGCCCACGGCGGTGAAGGTGTTCAACTGGACGGCCACCATGTGGCGCGGCTCCATGAGCTTTGAAACCCCCATGCTGTTTGCCGTGGGCTTCATCTTCGTGTTCACCATGGGCGGCTTTACCGGCCTGATTCTGTCCATGGCGCCCATTGACATCCAGCTGCAGGACACCTATTACGTGGTGGCCCACTTCCACTATGTGCTGGTGGCGGGATCGCTGTTCTCCATGTTTGCCGCCTATTACTACTGGGCGCCTAAATGGACGGGCGTGATGTATTCCGAAACCCGCGGCCGTATCCACTTCTGGGGCTCGCTGATTTTCTTCAACGTCACCTTCTTTCCCATGCACTTCCTGGGTCTGGCCGGCATGCCGCGTCGCTATGCCGACTATCCCATGCAGTTTGCAGACTTCAACATGGTGGCCTCCATCGGCGGCTTCGGCTTCGGTCTGATGCAGGTGTACTTCTTCGTGTTCGTGGTGATTCCCGCCATGCGCGGCAAGGGCGAAAAAGCGCCGCAAAAGCCCTGGGAAGCCGCAGAAGGCCTGGAGTGGGAAGTGCCATCGCCTGCGCCCTTCCACACGTTTGAAACCCCGCCCAAGCTTGACGAGACCGCCACCCGCGTGATCGGCTAAAGACCCAAGGAGCTCATATGCAAACCGCAAAGCAGCGCAAGGCCAATGTCCGGCTGGGGCTGATTCTGGCGTCCACGGCGCTGGTCTTTCTGCTCGGCTTCATGGTCAAGATGGCCTGGATATCCTGACCCGAGCGGGGTCTGCCAACACAGGAGAACGCGGTGAGCATCGCCAAGGAAAATGCAAAGATGGTGGGCAAGCTGGCAGCGGTGGCGCTGGGCATGTTTGCGTTCGGCTATGTGCTGATTCCCATCTACAAGCATATCTGCGAGCTGACCGGCATCAATATCCTGTCGCTCTCCGAGCGCCAGGTGCCCGGTGGCGGTTCGGCCGGGCGCGATGTGAAAGTGCCTGCCAACACGCAGATAGACACCAGCCGTACCATCACCGTGGAGTTTGATGCCAACGCGCGCGGCCCCTGGGATTTCAAGCCGGCCATGCGCTCCATCAAAGTGCACCCTGGCGAGCTGGCCACCGTCATGTACGAGTTTCAGAACGTGCAGGACAAGCGCATGGCGGCCCAGGCCATTCCCAGCTATGCGCCACGGCAGGCCACGGCCTATTTCAACAAGCTCGAGTGCTTTTGCTTTTCCCAGTACACGCTGGACCCTGGCGAAAAGCGCGAGTGGCCGGTGGCGTTTGTGATTGATCCGCGCATCTCCAAGGATGTGAAGACCATCACCCTGTCCTATACGTTTTTTGAAGTCGGCGGCAAGACGCCTGCTGCGCCGCCAACGGGCACGGCTGCGGTGCAGCTGCCAGTTACATCGCCTGTTGCGAGGCCTGCCTCATGAGCGAAGAGCAGCCGCCAAAGCAAAGTTTTTTTCGCTCCATCGTGGCGGTGGGCTGGGCCATGCTGGGAGTGCGCAAGGGCAAGGAATATGAGCGCGACTTCGCCAGCATCACCCCGCTGCATGTGATTGGCGTCGGGCTGGTGGCGATCTTTATCTTGGTGTTAGCGTTGATATGGATAGTGAATATGGTCGTTTAGCCTTGGCTGAACGGGTGTGAGTGGACTGTAGTTAAGAACAACGATCAACAGTGTCAGGAGCAGAGTGATGAGTGCAACCCCGCAGGGCGCAACCCCTTACTACTATGTGCCAGCAGCGTCCAGTCACCCCGTCATGGCGGCGATCGGCCTGTTCTTTGTGATTCTGGGGGCCGGTAACTGGATCAACGGACATGAGTGGGGCATGTACTCCCTGTTCGTGGGTCTGATCTGGTGGCTGGCCGTGCTGTTTGTCTGGTTTCGCGAGGCAGCACGCGAGAGCGAGGCCGGTCTGTTCAGCCGCAGAATCGATCTGTCCTACCGCTGGAGCATGAGCTGGTTCATCTTCTCGGAGGTGATGTTCTTTGGCGCCTTCTTCACCGCCCTGTGGTGGGCCCGTGTGCACTCCGTGCCGGCATTGGGCAGCTTGGCCAATGAAATTCTGTGGCCCAACTTCCAGGCCGTATGGCCCAGCGTCAGCCCCGGGGCCACGGCCTCGCCGGCCAATATTGTCGAGCCGTTCAAGACCGTGGGCCCGTTCTGGCTGCCCACCATCAACACGGCGCTGCTGATGAGCTCGGGCGTGACGCTGACGATTGCCCACCATGCGCTGCAGGCCAACCATCGCGCACGCTGCATTGCCTTCATGTGGATGACGGTGGTGCTGGGCTTCATCTTCCTGTGCGTGCAGGGCTATGAATACCACCATCTGTACACAGAGTACAACCTCAAGCTCAACTCCGGCGTGTTCGGTTCCACCTTCTACATGCTGACCGGCTTTCACGGCTTTCACGTGCTGGTGGGCATGCTGATGCTGTTCTTCATCACCATCCGCCTGATGAAGGGCGACTTTACCGACAAGCACCATTTCGGCTTCGAAGGTGCGGCCTGGTACTGGCACTTTGTGGACGTGGTCTGGGTCTTTCTCTACATCCTCGTGTACTGGATGTAGTGCTCCTCAATTCAAAGCGCCTTGCGCCTGTCATTCAAGGGTTTTGACATGATTTGATGCCAGAACCCTGAATAGACAAGCGCAAGGCGCTTTGTTATTGCTAGCGAGTCATTGACCCGGCTGCCAGCCCGTGGGCTGGATATAGCCCAGCTTGGCGGCCAGCAGAATGCAGACGAACAGCGTGATGGAAAGCGCCACGCGCCAGGCCAGGGCGCGGAACATTTTGCGGCGGCGAAGGGCATCGTCGGCCTCGCTGTCACGGCTGTCATCACCTTTGCGCATCATGAAGAACAGGGCGCTTCCCAGGCTGGCCAAAATGGCCAGAAAAGCGAGAATGATGATGAATTTCATGAAGTGGATTATCTGGTGCGATCTTCCCGAATTCCAGACCTCTGGCGGTTTGTACTGATCACGGTGGCGGCCGTCGCCGCGGCGGCGTTGACGGCCGGCCTGGGGTTCTGGCAGCTGGACAGGGCGGCGAAAAAACAGGCGCTGACCGATTCCATTGCCAGGCAGCAGGCGTTGGCTCCCTGGCATGGCGCGCAGCTGGCGGCCCATGTGCCCGCCGCATCGCGGCCCATCACGGCGCAGCAGATGCAAGAGCTGCTGCACAGGCCGGTGCAATTGCAGGGCCGCTGGCTGGCCCAGGAAACCATTTATCTGGACAACCGGCAGATGCAGGGCCGGCCGGGTTTTTTTGTGCTCACGCCGCTGCAGCTGGGCGTGCCCCATGAAGAGGTGGTGGTCGTGGTACAGCGGGGCTGGGTTCCACGCAACTTCATGGATCGCACATTGCTGCCGCCCGTGCCAACGCCTGCAGGACTGGTGACGATTGAGGGGCGGCTGGAGGCTCCGCCCTCCAAGCTCATGGAGCTGGAAAACACGCGTTTGAGCGCAGGTGCGCAGAGCGGGGCAGACCCTGATGGGCAAAAGTCGCGTATCCGACAAAATGCAGACATTCCGGCCTGGGCTCAGCAAAGCGGCTTGCCGCTGCTGGGCCTGAGCATTTTGCAGACTGGCGCGGCCGGCCAAGGCACGGCCGATGATGGTTTGCTGCGCGACTGGCCGGTGATCAACGCCGGGGTGCAAAAGCACTACGGCTATGCATTTCAATGGTTCGGTTTGTGTCTCTTGATTGTGCTGCTCTATGTCTGGTTTCAACTCGTGCGACGCTTCTTCCTCCGCCGCCCTGTCGGCGATGCATGCTCAGGCGCAGCGTCCTGCAAGCCCGGCTGATGCCAGCAGCGGTACACCGGACCCTGAGTTGCTTGCCATGACCGTGCACAGCCTGCCCAGCCCCGGACAGAGCAGCGCGCGCAGCGGCGGGCGCTGGAAGATGCTGGCCGTGCTGGCCGTGTGCGCAGCGCCGGTGGTGGCCTCATACTTCACTTACTACGTGCTGCGGCCCACGCAGCAGCGCAGCTTTGGCGAACTGATTGCCGAGCAGCCGGTGCTGCCCGAGGTGCAGGCGCAGACCCTGGATGGCCGCGCCGTGCCGTTGAGCCAGCTTAAAGGCCAGTGGCTGCTGGTCAGTACCGCCAGCGGCGACTGCGGCGAGCGCTGCGAGAGCCGTCTCTATCTGCAACGCCAGCTGCGCGAGACCTTGGGCAAGGAAAAAGACCGGCTCGACTGGGTCTGGCTCATCAAGGATGAGCAGCCGGTGCCGGACCGAATTGAGCCCGGGCTGACGCAGGCCACGGTGCTGCGCCTGCCCCAGGCTTCCATTGCTCAATGGCTGAAGCCCGCCGAGGGCCATGCGCTGGAAGATCACCTGTATGTGGTGGACCCGCAAGGCCACTGGATGATGCGCTTTCCGGCCGATCTGGATCAGGCCAATGCCGGCAAAGCCAAGCGCGATCTGGAGCGTTTGCTGCGCGCATCTTCCTCCTGGGATGAGGCCGGGCGCCCGGAAATCAAACCTTGAAATTTGAATGAAAAAACGCTGCAGCGCTTGTTTATAAAGCGCTAGATGCTATGAATTGAAGAGTCTAGTAGCGCAATGCCATAGGGAGTCGCGGTATGCAAGCACAGATAGCGCCACAGGCCTCGGCGCCTCAAACTCCGGCAGCGGCGACTGCCGCCACATCGGTCTGGGCCCAGTACTACGCGCTGACCAAGCCGCGCGTGGTGCAGCTGATCGTTTTCTGTGCCTTCATAGGCATGGTGCTGGCCGTGCCCGGCGTACCTGGCTGGCAGAGCTGGCGGCAGATGCTGCTGGCCTGCATCGGTATCTGGCTGGTGGCGGCGGCCGCAGCGGCTTTCAACTGCCTGGTGGAACGCGGCATCGATGCGCGTATGAAGCGCACGGCCTGGCGTCCCACGGCGCGCGGCGAGCTGACGCAGAGGCAGGCGTTGGTGTTCTCGACGCTGCTGTGCGCTGTTGGGGCCGCCATTTTGCTGCTGGCGGTGAATGCCTTGACGCTGTGGCTGACACTGGCCACCTTCGTGGGCTATGCCGTCATCTACACCCTGGTGCTCAAGCCGCTGACGCCGCAGAACATCGTGATCGGCGGCGCGTCCGGCGCCATGCCGCCGGTGCTGGGCTGGGCCGCCATGACGGGGCAGGTGGGGCACGAAGCGCTGCTGCTGTTTCTCATCATTTTCCTGTGGACGCCGCCGCACTTCTGGGCGCTGGCGTTGTACCGGGTGGAGGACTATCGACGCGCGGGTCTGCCCATGCTGCCCGTCACCCATGGCAATGCTTTTACGCGGCTGCAGGTGTTTCTCTACACGGTGGTGCTGCTGACGGCCACGCTGCTGCCCTATGTGGTGGGCATGAGTGGAGCGCTTTACCTCTTTGCCGCAGTGGTGCTGGGGTTGGGCTTTTGCGGTTATGGTTGGGCCTTGTTGCGCAACTATTCTGATGCGCTGGCGCGAAAGACTTTTCGCTTTTCCCTGATCCATCTGAGCTTGCTGTTTGCGGCCTTGCTGGTGGATCACTACCTAGCCTGAATCACCATGGACAAACGAGGCGCATTGCGTGCACTGGGCGCAGCAACACTGGCCGCCACGGCCGCTTTCACACTGACGGCCTGCAACAAGAACACTCCGCTCGCATTTCAGGGCGTGGATGTGACGGGGGCCGAATACGCCAAGGACATTCCTCTGACCGATGCGAATGGGCAGCGCCGCAGCCTCAAGGATTTTTCGGGCAAGGTGATTGCCGTGTTCTTCGGTTATACGCAGTGCCCTGATGTCTGCCCCACCACCTTGCAGGAGCTGGTGGAGGTCAAACAGGCCCTGGGCGCCGATGCGAACCGGCTGCAGGCCATCTTTGTCACGCTGGACCCGGAGCGCGATACGCCCGAGGTGCTCAAGGCCTATCTGGCCAATTTTGACGACAGCTTTGTGGGCCTGCGCGGAACCCCCGAGGAGGTGGCCGCCGTGGTCAAGGACTTCAAGTTCTATTACAAAAAAGTACCGGGCAAGGTGGAGGGCAGCTACACGCTGGACCATTCTGCCGGCATCTATCTGTATGACACGCAAGGCCGTCTGCGCGTTTACGAGCGCTACGGTTCCGGCCCCCAGGTGCTGGTGCAGGATGTGAAGGCCTTGCTTCCTTAAGCCAGGGCATGTTGCCTTCAATGCGCTGGGCCATTCAGTCTTTGTCTCAAAAGAGGCCGATATAGGCAAGCCCGTTGTAGAGCTTGTCCTTTTGCGCGATCTGCTCGGTTGGGTCTGCATAGACAAACATGGCGTTGGCCTGGGTGATGCCTCGTTGGGCACAGGCCGCCACAATCGCTGCCAGTGATTCATCCGAGCCGAGAGTGCTCATCTGAACCAGCTCTTGCACCGGCATAGAGCTGCTCTCATGGATGACCAGCATCAGGTCTTCGTCATAGAGGAATTTGCTGTCTATGTCCTGGCAAAAGCCGCAACCTGTGACATTGTTGCTGGCGCTTTCTATATCTTCGGCTTCCTGCGTCCAGTAGCTGTCTGCATGATCGAAGTACTTGCCAAATTGCTCGGCGTTCAGCTCAGTGTTGCCGATCCAGAAATGCAGGGCGGAGAACGGCGCGGGCGGCGGTGTTGGCCCCAGTTCCCCCACCCAGTCAAACAAGGTTCCGGGTCGCAGGTCATGGCGTTTTTCAAGCTCCGCAAACCCGCTAGTGGGCGTGCGGTGCAAGGCCTCATCCACCAGTGCCTTGCGAAAGGCCAGGGTCCAGGTTTTGCCGGGGCTCATGCAGGTGCGGGTCCGTAGTGCAGAACCACCAGCTTTGCCAGACGCTCCGGGTAGTTCCAAAAGGCATCGTCCAGCGCCTGCAACTGCTCGTGTTCGGCCTCTGTCAGCAGTGCTGGCAGGTCGGCCAGCGATGTTTCCTCGGGCGATTCTTCAAAGCGTGCCACCACGGAAAACATGGCTTGCAGGCACTGCTGCGTGGCCGGTGCGCCGATGGTCTGCAGCGCCTGCAGGGCGACCTGAAGATTGCCCATGCCCCAGTTGCCCAGCAACTGCAAAAAGCCGCCATTGTTGATATCGGCCTCCATGCGCCACAGTGCGACCAACTCATGCTGCGTTCTGGAGATCTGCGCGGTATCCCATTTCGCGGCCTGTAGGGTGTTGAGTGCCTGGTTGTAGAGAAGGTCCTGATCCAGGTCCCAGATACTGAGCATGCCGTCGGAGGAAGGCTCCCACAGCGCGGGCCAGTTCAAGCCATGGTCTTCATCGGTCAACACCCATTGCTGGCGCTGCTCTGGCGTGGCCTTTTCCACGCGGATATGGCGCTTGATGGGCTCGGCCAGTTCGCGCCCATCTGCAAGCCTCAGTCGGATATGCTGTGCATCGATTCGAACGGCCGTAATGCGGTTGTCCTGCGGATTCATGGGTGTGATCTCAATGCGCTGGCGTTGCCGAATCGTCCTGCTGCTCCATCACCACATCAGCGGCCTTGTGCATCTTGGCCAGTTCGCGCGCGGGAATGGGCAGCTCGCCGCTGGCCATGCGCATCAAGAGCGAGTGCAGCATCTCGGTGGACAGCCCGTGCAGCACCAGGCGGTAGGCCGCATACAGCGTGGAAAGCGGCACCATGGGGTGCTTGTTGTTAAGCAGCACCAGATGCTCGGGCGAGGCCAGAATCTTGGCGCAGTAAATGGCCACGGTCTCGTCCAGCTGCAGCGAGTTGCTGGCGCGCCAGAAATCGTTGTCGGTCAGCAGCAGCTGATAGACCGGGGTGTAGATTTCGATGGCGCTTTGCAGATCCAGCAGATTGAGCTTGCCGCGCGGCATGTCTTCAAGCCGCAGATCCGGGTTGTGGATCATGGAAAAATCGGGCTCGGCCACGGGTACCAGCTCCTGGTTTTTCGCACGCAAAGCCTTGTTCAGGCGAATGACGAAATTGAACAGATTCAGGTCGTGGCGCAGGAACAGCTCGTCCTTCACATCGTCAATTTCCATGGGCGTGAGCGGCGATGTGCTGACGGGCGTGGGTGCATTGGCCGCCACAAACTGTAGCACCTGAGAGCCCAGGTGAAAGTGCCGCATGATGAGCCAGTTGGCCTCGGGCGAGACAAACTTGTTCATGCTGAAGGCCAGCAGCCGGTGCAGCAGCATGGAGTGCGACCAGCGCTTGGGTAAAAAGACCTTGAGCACCTGGATGACGATCATGGAAAGCCGCGCCATGGGCCGGATCATGGGCAGAAAGAACTGGCGCGAGCCGCTGCTGCAGTCGCGCAGCCAGGCGGCTTTCACTTCGTCGGGCAAGGGCGTGCTCTGGTCCAGATAGAGGGCCAGCCAGGGGCTGGGGTCGCGCTCGTCCCAGTCGTGGTCGGTGTATTCGTTTTTCATGCGCTCTGCCCCTTATTGTTCTGGCATGACATGCTGGAACTGCATGAGATACATGGCTGCCGTATTGCGCGCGGTCTGCAAAATGGCTTGCTGGGCCGTGCCGGTACTGTCGAGTTCCAGGGCCATCTGCACGGCCATCAGCCAGCGGTCCAGATGGTGCTCGTCGTTGGCGCCGTGGTATTCGAGAAAGCGGAAGGCATCGGGCGGCAGCGGCAGGGCGGCGCGCAGCAGCGGCAGCAGACTGGGCACAATGCGCTGGCCCGTGCCCTCGATGATGTAGATGGCACCCAGCAGACCGATAGGGTTGGGCGTGGCCGCCAGAGCGTGCAGATAGGCGTTCAGTGCTTCGCCGCCGGGGTTGCGGCGCAGTCGGGTGATATCGGTTTCGGTGCCGCCGGCTTTCAGATAGTCGCTGTGCAAAATTTTGAAGTCGTTCTGCTCTTCGCCCGCATGCAAGTCAATCAAGGAGGCCAGAGCGGCGTAGTCGCCGGTCAGCGAGGCTGCGCCTTCACGCATCCACAGACTGCCTTCGCGCACCTGGGGAATCCAGTGACTCATCCAGCGCACATAGTCGGCGCTTTGCAGCTGACGGGTGCGGATGCGGTGCAGCAAGGGCGTGCGCCAGACGCGGGAGCGATAGTCCTGCCAAATGCTGGCCAGCTCGGTCAGCAGCGGTGCCAGAGCACTGGGGGCCGTGGCGGGGTCGTGGGGCGGCGCGATGCTGGACACATCGGGCAGGGCATCGTCGGCAAGCGCGTCCGATGCGGCCGGTTTTTGAGCAGAAAAGGCCTGTGGCGCTTTCTCTATCTGCGCATCATGCTCTACTTTCCATAGCATATAGCCGGCGGTGAAACGGCCCGATTCGGGGATAAAGCACAGCACCGTATCCCCGGCTTTCAGGCGCGATCCTTCCTTCTGCAGAAACTCCGACAGCATGATGAAGATGGACGCCGCACCGGTGTTGCCGCGCCAGGCCAGATTGCTCCACCAGCGCTCACGCGGAATGGCCAGCTGGGCCTTGTTAAGCAAGTCATCGACGACGGGAATGAAGCGCTCGGACGAGTAATGGCAGAGAAAGTGATCGATGCCGCGCTCGGGCACCCAGCCTTTGTGGGCCAGGTCGGCATATTCATGAATGCAGACATCAAACAAATGCGGCAGCAGGCGAATGTCCTGGCGCAGCGAGAGCGCTCCAGCCGCCTCCGCGTCGCTCCAGGCGGGAAAGTCCAGATGGCTTTTGCTGCGGTCTGCCGTCATGCCCAACTGCATGCACACCGGATAATCGCCTGCAAAACTGCGCTGGTGGGTCCATTTGAGCTTCAGGCGCAGGCCGTTGGCCTGAGGCAAAGCCTTGGGGCCGCCCAGCAGCACGGCGCCCGCGCCGTCCGAGAGCATCCAGCGCAGAAAGTGGGCATCAAAGTCCGTGTCATAGCCTTGAGCGGCAAAGCGCGAGCGCTTGAACAGGCGCGATGGCATTTCGCTGGCCACCGACAGCGCCAGGCGATGGGCGCCGCTTTCCACGGCCATGGCCGCCGCTTGCATGGCACCCACGCTGGCCGCGCAGACACCGTGCACGGACAGGGTCTCCATGGGCGGCGCAGCCATTTCGCCCTGAATCATGCTGGCAAAGCCGGGCATCAAGGCATCGCCGCCCGAGGACCCGCTGGACAGATAGCCGATATCGGCCAGTGTCTTGCCCGCCAGCTTCAGGGTGTCATCAATGGCACCGGCTGCCATCTGCGTGTTGCTGACCACGGTATGGCCTTCGCCGTCTATGGCGTAGTAGCGACTCTGAATGCCGTTTTCCGCCAGGATGCGGCGTTTGATGCGTTCGGAGATGCGGTTCAGCGGTGCAACAAACGCATCCATGCCGACGTTGTCCACCGGGGCGCCAGGCAAAAACATGCCGGCAGATTGAAGGTATACGTTCGAATAGGCAACTGGCATAGATTTTCAAACCATCGTTATTGAATAGCGTCTGCGGGCATTTGCGGTCGGGTTCTGGCTGCGGGCCAGATCAGACCCAGGACATACACACGCCCCATATAGGGCAGCAGGCCGCCCTCGTTGAGTGCTGGCGTGACCCGCTGGCGGTAGGTGTCGGCGTGCAGCCTTGTCAATTCCGACCAGTGGGCATGTGGGCACTCATGGTGCGCGGTATGCAGGCCAATATTAAAAAGCAGGGGGTTGACCAGCCCTTCGAAATTGCGGGCGTAGTTCAGCTCGATACCGGGGGTATTGCGCTGCGCTCTGCTCAGCGGCCGGCCGTCGGCATGGGCGTGCTGCAGATAGTTGGTGGCCAGCAGCCAGTGCAGGCCGTGCAACTGGGGAAGGATGACAAAGATCAGCGCTTTTTGCCAGTCCAGCCATAGCAAGCAGCCCCAGCTGCCCAGCCATAGCGCGTACTGGCCCATGCAATAGCGAAACGCGCCGGGCCGGTGCAGGCGCAGCTGGTTCAGCCAGCGCATAAACAGCGGGTACAGCACGCAGGCTGCCTGCAACGGGTGAACCAGATAGCCCCAGAGGTGGTTGGTGTCGCCGCCAAACGCTGGCCTGTAGGTGCGTGCAATGTCTTTGGGGCCGTGGCGGAAACGGTGATGGTTGGCCACATGGGCCGGCCAGAACACAAACGTCGGGTGGCCTTGCAGCAAGGTAAGCCAGTAGTCGGTGAAGCGGTTGCTCCAGCGCCCGCGCCACATGCGTGCATGGGTGTGGTTGTGGTGAATGACGCCTATGCCCAGTGTCAGAAACAGCTCGATGGCATACAGCACGAAGCTGAAGCCATGCGTCCATTGCCACCAGACGATGACGGGCATGGCCGTCATATACGCCACAGACTGCCAGTCTCGCCAATGGCGCAGGCGCGGCAGCAGATGGCGGCGAGGGGGCTTGCTCATTCAGTGGCTGGTGGGCTGGGCAGTACCGGTCTTGACCTGGGTACCCATGAGCTGATCCATGAACGGCAGGGCAAAGCCATAGTTGCCGGCCGGGCGTGCATGATGCAGATGGTGACGGCGGCTGGCGGCCAGAGGATGGGTATCCGAGACCTTGGGGAAGAAATCGTAGTTGGAGTGGCCTATCAGGTTGAGGATCAGACTCAGCAGCGGCACGGAGGCCAGCGACCAGAAATAAAAGTCATGCACCAGCATGGGCAGCAGAATGATGTTGCCCAGCATCAGAGCCTCAATGGGGTGAAAGCTATAGGTGGACCAGGGCGTGGTCACCACGGAGCGGTGGTGGTCGCCGTGATAGCGCACCAGGCGCTTGGTGTGCAGCAGGCGATGGTTGAGCCAGAAGTGCACATCGTTCCAGATCAGCAGAACCAGAATTTCCAGCGCAATACGGCCTGCGCCGGCCGTGGGCGTCAGGTGTGCCCAGCCCAGTTGCAAAAAGCCCCAGGGCACGATCATGCCCAGGCCGAAAACCAGGATGGAATAAAAAGACTGGCGCCATTCACGCTGCAGCTGATCGGGTTTGAGGGCGCGGGTATCGAGTGGCCGGCCTAAGCCAAGACCGGCCAGCGTGCGCGTCAGCAGCGACATGGCCAGGCCGCCCAGCCCATAAATTGCGCCAAAAAAGACCAGACCCAAGGCCATGACCTGCCAGGCATTGAGTTGGGTGAACCAGGTACCAGCGTCCATGAAGACTCCATAAACAGGGGCGCGGCCCGTACAAAGCAATGCGCCCGACGGCACTGCGAAAACGCATGCCAGTCGGGCGCATGATAGCGGACGCCGCTGTCTGACAGACAGTCGGGCCAGGCTTGGCTACTCAAACAGCAAGCTTGAGCAGGAACTGAAAAGCAGCGTGATTACTGCGCAGAGATTTTCTGTTCGCGAATGATGGTGCCCAGCGCCTTCACATCCTGCTGGATGCGGTTTTGCAGGCCTTCGGGCGAGCTGCCAATGGCTTGCCAGCCCTGCATGGCCAGCTTCTGGCGCATCTCGGGCGTGCGCACAATCTCGCTCACGGCAGCGGCCAGCTTTTCCACATGGGCTTTGGGCATGGACTTGGGAGCGGCCACCGCGTTCCAGATTTCCAGGTCAAAGTTGTTGATGCCCAAATCCTTCAAGCTGGGCAGGCCCGGAGCCAGTGGGCTGCGGGCGGCCGAGGTCACGCCAATGCCGTGCAGCTTGCCGGCCTGAATCTGGGCCATGGCCAGAGCAGGGGGCAGCATGGACAGTTGCAGGTCGCCGCCCTGAATGCCGTTGAACACCTGGGGGTAGCCGGTATACGGCACGTGCACGGGCTTGATGGCCGAGCGGCTCTTGAGCAGCTCCATGCCCAGATGGCCCACGGTGCCCACGCCGGGCGAGCCGTAGCTCCATTTGTCACCGGCCTTGACGGCAGCATCCATGAAGGCCTTGCCCTGAGGAGCCGACGCCGGCGCGACCAGCACCAGCGGTGCCACGCCGATCAGGCTGACTGCCTGCAAATCCTTGACGGGGTCATAGCGAACGCTGGGATTGAGCAGCTTGGCAATCGTCATATTGCCGTTGATCATCACGCTGAAGGTGTAATCGTCGGCCTTGGCCACATATTCGGCGGCAATGTTGCCGCCTGCGCCCACGCGGTTTTCCACAATGATGGTCTGACCCAGCTTTTTCTCCAGCGGCTCGGCCAGAGCGCGGGCTGTCAGGTCGGGCGAGGAGCCTGCGGGAAAGCCCACGATCAGGCGCAGGGGCTTGTCTGGCCAGTTGTCTGCCGCCATGGCAGGCGCCATGACCGTGGCCGCCAGGGCTGCGGTGGCGCAAATCAGGCCACGGCGGGACAGTTGCTTCAGAGTGCGAACAGGCATGGCAAGTCTCTTGGAAATTATGGTTGTGAAGGTGAGGGGTTGCGAGCAGTGTGCCCACGCCCAGTAGAAAACAAAAAACCCGGAAATTATCCGGGTTTGTGATTCAGCATTTCAGCCTTTTAAGTCGCCGAGGCGCAGTTTGGTGTTCAGGCAAACTCGGTCAACGCTTTTTTCATCTTCTTCATGGCTGCCACTTCGATCTGGCGGATGCGCTCGGCACTGACGCCGTACTCGGCGGCCAGCTCGTGCAGCGTCATGCCGCCGGAGCCGTCGTCATTGACTTTGAGCCAGCGCTCTTCCACGATGCGGCGGCTGCGCTCATCGAGTGCGTCCAAAGCCATGGTGATGCCGTCGGTGGCCAGGTGATCACGCTGACGCGATTCAATCATGGCCACAGGCTCATGATTGGCATCGGCCAAGTAGGCAATGGGGCCAAAGGCCTGCTCGCCATCATCACTGGGTGAAGGGTCCAGCAGCACATCGCCACCGGCCAGACGCGTTTCCATCTCGATGACTTCCTCGCGCTTGACGTTGAGCTTGGCAGCCATGGCGTCAATTTCGTGAGTGGTCAAGGTGTCGCGCATGACTCTGTCGTCATCGGCCATGGCGGCGTCAGACTTCATGTCGTGCTTCATAGAGCGCAGATTGAAGAACAGCTTGCGCTGGGCCTTGGTCGTGGCGACCTTGACCATGCGCCAGTTCTTCAAGATGTATTCATGGATCTCGGCCTTGATCCAGTGCATGGCGTAGCTCACCAGGCGCACGCCCTGGTCAGGGTCGAAGCGTTTGACAGCTTTCATCAGGCCCACGTTGCCTTCCTGGATCAGGTCGCCATGGGGCAGACCGTAGCCCAGGTACTGGCGGGAGATCGATACGACTAGGCGCAGGTGGGACATGACCAGACGCCCAGCGGCATCCAGATCGTTGTGTTCTTTGAGTTTGCGTGCGTAGTCCTGCTCTTCCTCAAGGGTGAGCATGGGCAAGCGATTGGCCGCAGAAATATAAGCATCCAGGTTGCCCAGCGGTGGTACCAGAGCCCAAGGGTTCGTGGGTGCCAAAGCAGTAGCAATGGAGCCGGAGGCAGATGTCATTGCAGGTTTCCTTTCTTCCATGATCTTCATATTAGCACTCCGTTAGAGGGAGTGCTAAAGGCAAAGTTCCCGCAGATTTCGTAGGGGGAGCCAAACCCCTTGAAGAAAATGTCGATTGTCGATTCTTCTTGAGTTTTGTACTTTTCTCACTGAGTTTTGTACTGCTTTGAAGCCAAAGCGCTTGCATAACTAGTTGATTTAATTGGTGAAATTTTGATTTCCACAAGTTACCATCCTCTGAGATTGATTATTTTTTAGGCAAAATTCTCAAAAAAACCGGAAATACTTAACTTGTGACTTTGTTTTTTCCGTACTCCCCTTGTTGGCCTTGGTGAAGACGCGGCTGTGCCAGGCTCAAGCAGGCAGGAGCTGATACCCATGCCGCCTCGCACGATGCGCGTCTCATGCTGCGCATTCGAGTTCTGCAGGGTTTGTGCCGCTAAGGGGCGTCAGGTGGTTTTTGGAGGGCTACCAAGTCGCAGACCCGGTGTTGAGCAAGTCAATTTGCCCATGCGTTCGCAACAATGGTTGTCGCGCATACCTAGTAGATCTCAGTCACTTTGAGCTGTAGTAGCCTCAGGCCAGATGTTGGAAAAGGCCCAATGCGTGTACCGGCAACATTGATTAAATGCTCGCTATCAGTGCGCCGACAGCTTCGATCAAGGATTGACTGAGAAGATGATCGTCCTCGGCTATTGAGGCCGCTCCCTGGCCTGCTCCCTTCGGCCACTTTCAGTCATTTACGAATTGTCGAAGTAAACTGATTTGGTAACGAGTGCTCATCAGCACAGAAATAATCGGCCATGTACATGGCATAAGCAGAGTGGGTTTGAGATAGTGCGACTAAGACAAGATCAAAGAGTTCCTGGTTTCGTGTATGTGTTCCGCAGCCTTGACCCGACTTGGTACAACCGAATCAAAGTGGGGCTTAGCGTGGACCCCATGGAGCGGACTAAGCAGCTTTACACCACCGGAGTGCCCTTTCCCTTCATCCCTTACTTTGCATGGGCTGTTACTGACATGGCCTATGCGGAATTAATAGCGCACAGCGTCCTTAATGATCATCGCGTCAACAGCAGCCGAGAGCACTTTGACGTCATACCTTTTAACCATCGTTACGCGGTCTTGCTCCACTGGGGGGAGCCAACTGAGGATGAAGTATTGAATTGCTTGGATACCCTTGTTGATCTGATTGACGATGAGTTTCAGTGCAGTCATCTGCAGGGCCACTACAACGTAGATGTTGCCCAATTGAACGACTACTCTCGCCAGCGGAAAAGAACTGCAAAAAATCCAAACAACCCCGATGCTTACGGGCCACTTTTCTAGTGACCGATCAGCATCCTACGTATTCCGGATGGCCTGACCACATGTGCCGGCAATGGATGACCAGTCCGCTGGTTGTGTCCGGTTCCGCCCGTCTATTACATAGCGGCACTCAATGTCTTCATGTAGGAGTAGTCGAAATAAAAATCACCGGAACCAGTGGACACATGGCGAGTGGCGTTGTTGCATAAATCAGCCCCAGGCCAGATTTCCCCAACCCCAGACGTGGCTACGCCACAGCCACCGTCTGCGGGCAGCCCAGTTCAGTAAACCGATTGAGGATTGCGGCTCGAATGT
>NZ_CBCSIW010000030.1:0-35825 GCF_965139575.1 Comamonas aquatilis
ATTCTTCAAGCACGGCCTGGGCGGTTTCCAGGCCTGCGTCTTCAAAGCCGGGAATCTGGGCGATCTGCTCGAGCTGGACCAGATGCTCCATGTCGAACAGCATGTCTTTGATAGGTGCGGTGTAGGTCATCGTGATGGCTGCCTATAAAAAAACGGCCTGTCAGCGTGGTCTCGCTTCAGGCCTGGTTGTTTACTGCGTCACACGTCCAGAGGCGTTGACGATGGACAGATCGACATACTTCGATCCGACCTGGGAGCCGGGCTTGAAGCCCACCCAGTAGCCACCCAGATCGTAGGTATCCAAGCCGCGCAGCGCGGCCGACACTTTCTCAGCAGACACGGGCTGGCTGCGGCGCATGGCTTCCACGATCACCTTGGCGTTCACATAGCCTTCCATCATGGCAAAGCTCACCGGCACGTCCATGCTCTTGCCTGCGGCCGTTACGGCATCACGGAATTCCTTGTTGAGCTTGGCAGACACCTTGTAGGGGCTGGGCACCACCTGGGCAATGGACAGACCGCTCATGTATTCCACAGGCAGGCGTTTGGCCAGTTGCTCGATATCCGCCTCGGCCGTGGCATAGACCTGGGCCGTGCCGCCATCCATGCGGTAGGCCTCGACAAAAGCCGCCGTTGACGGGCTGGAAGCCACCAACAGCACGGCCTGAGCGGCGGTCTTGGCCGCTCTGAGATCTTCCACCACCTTGTCCGAGCTGGCTTTTCCCTTGCCTAGCAAGGCAGAGCTGACCAGCTTGGCACCGCTGGGGCTGATGGACTTGCTGACCAGCTCGACCAGCGCCTTGGAATCGGGGCGGTCTTCATAAACCAGCGCCAGACGGGTAATGCCTACCGTGGTCAGATGCGCGGCGATCTTGGACATCTGCTCGGCAAGACCGGCGCGGGTGGCGAAAATCTGGGGCGATGCCAGCACATTGGTATCGGTGCTCTGGTAGCCCACCAGCGACAGGGAAGAGCCATCGAGCACCTTGCTCTCGAGCAAGGCCGACAGATTGCGGTTGCCAAAGTAACCGGCCAGCACCACGGGCTTGGCCTCGCTCAGCAGCTTGCGGGTCTTGGCCACGGTTTCTTCAGGATGGCCCACATCGTCGATCACAGCCAGGCCCACGGGCTGACCTTGCACGCCACCGGCCTTGTTGACCTGATCAAAGTACAGACGCATGCCCTGGGCATAGGCCCGGCCCTGCGTGGCATCGGCACCCGACATGGGAGCGACCTGCCCCACCGTCCAGCCTGAGGCCTGGGCCAACATGGCGGCACTGCCCCAAAGCAGCGCCATGCCGACTCGAACCCCATTCCAGCATTTATTCTTCATTCCGACGTCTCCCTCCGAAATTTCAAGCTAACCCATTTGGGCATCAACGCTTGGGCCTTAACGCGCCAGATCTTATTGTTCATGGGTTCGGCAAGCGCGCATGGAAAAAGAGGGGCATCTAGCCCCTCTTTTGATTTACGCCAAATTACAGCGCCTTGACCAGTTCCGGCACTGCCGTGAACAGATCGGCCTCCAGGCCGTAGTCAGCCACCGAGAAGATCGGAGCTTCGGGATCCTTGTTGATCGCCACGATCACCTTGGAGTCCTTCATGCCGGCCAGATGCTGAATCGCACCCGAGATGCCGCAGGCGATGTACAGCTGAGGCGCGACGATCTTGCCGGTCTGGCCCACTTGCAGGTCGTTGGGGGCGTAGCCCGCATCGACGGCAGCGCGGCTGGCGCCGATGGCGGCACCCAGCTTGTCGGCCAGGGGCGACATGACTTCGGTGAACTTCTCGGCCGAGCCCAGAGCGCGACCGCCGGAGACGATGATCTTGGCAGCCGTCAGTTCGGGGCGTTCGCTCTTGGTGACTTCACGGCCCACAAAAGCGCTCTTGCCGGAGTCAGCTGCAGCAGCCACGGTTTCCACGGCAGCAGAACCGCCGGTGGCAGCAGCAGCGTCAAAGCCGGTGGTGCGCACGGTGATGACCTTGACGGCATCGCTGGACTGCACGGTGGCGATGGCGTTGCCGGCGTAGATGGGACGCTCGAAGGTGTCGGGCGCATCGACCTTGGTGATGTCGCTGATCTGGGCTACATCCAGCTTGGCGGCCACGCGGGGGGCCACGTTCTTGCCGGCAGCTGTCGAGGGGAACAGGATGTGGCTGTAGCTCGATGCGATGGCCAGCACCTGGGCGGCCACGTTCTCTGCCAGACCGTCCTTGAGGCTGGCGCCATCGGCGTGGATGACCTTGGAGACACCGGCTATTTGGGAGGCAGCAGCAGCGGCGGCAGCAGCACCTTCACCGGCGACCAGCACGTGCACATCACCACCACAGGCTGCGGCAGCCGTCACGGTGTTCAGGGTCGCTGGCTTGATCGAAGCGTTGTCGTGTTCTGCAATAACGAGAGAAGTCATTTGTCGTTCTTCCTTTAGATCACTTTGGCTTCGTTCTTCAACTTGTCGACCAGGGCCGCCACATCGGCCACCTTGACACCGGCACCGCGCTTGGCAGGCTCGGCCACCTTCAGGGTTTTGAGGCGAGGAGCCACGTCCACGCCCAGGTCTTCAGGCTTGAAGGTGTCGAGCTGCTTTTTCTTGGCCTTCATGATGTTGGGCAAGGTGACGTAGCGGGGCTCGTTCAGGCGCAGGTCGGTGGTGATGACGGCGGGAGTGGACAGAGACAGAGTCTCCAGACCACCGTCGACTTCACGGCTGACGCTGACCTTGTCGCCAGCAACTTCCACCTTGGAGGCGAAAGTGGCCTGGGGCAGGTCAGCCAGTGCTGCCAGCATCTGGCCGGTCTGGTTGTTGTCGCCATCAATGGCTTGCTTGCCCAGGATCACCAGACCGGGCTGCTCCTTGTCCACCAGCGCCTTGAGCAGCTTGGCCACGGCCAGGGGCTGCAGTTCGACATCGGTTTCCACCAGGATGGCACGGTCGGCGCCGATGGCCAGGGCCGTGCGCAGGGTTTCCTGGCACTGGGTCACGCCACAGGAGACAGCGATGACTTCCGTCACCACGCCTTTTTCTTTGAGGCGCACGGCTTCTTCGACGGCGATTTCGTCAAAGGGGTTCATGCTCATCTTGACGTTGGCGATGTCTACACCCGTGCCGTCCGATTTGACGCGGACCTTGACGTTGTAGTCCACCACGCGCTTGACAGGGACCAATACCTTCATTGCTGCGGCTCCTTAATGCTATTTCATTGACGTTACGTAAACCAGATTCATTTTATGCGGCACCGCAACAAGCTCTGCACATTTTTTCCAGACAATCTTGCCGGAGATGAAAACGAAGCCTGCATGGACAGAGTCCGACAAAAAGAACGATCGTTCTATTTTATGCATAACTGCGCCGAAAACGGCCACCACTTACCCACCAACTTAGGGTAAAACCTAGTTTCTCAAAGTAAGCAGACATCGCTCGCGCACTCAGCAGCCTGACACGCTAACAGAAGCAATCGGGGTGTTCGTCGTTCAAATGGACGGGCCAGCGGTCAAGCGGACTTCCATTGCGGCTGGCGCTTTTGTGCAAAGGCCTGCGCACCTTCCTGCGCATCCACATCCATCATATTGGTCGCCATGGTCTGGCCCGCCAGTTGGTAGGCCGACTCCATGCCCATCTCGCGCTGGCGGTAGACCAGCTCCTTGCCCATGTGAATGGCAACGCGGGGCTTGCTCACAATGGCGGCCACCAGCTCTTCAACTGCGGCATCCAGCTGATCGGCTGCCACCACGCGGTTCAGCAGCCCATAGTGCAAGGCGGTGGGGGCGTCAATGAATTCGCCCGTCAGCAGCATCTCCATGGCCTGCTTGGCTGGCATGTTGCGCACCAGGGGCACGCTGGGCGTGGAGCAAAACAGCCCGTATTGAATGCCGCTGGTGGCAAAGCGCGCCTCGCTGGCGGCCACGGCCAGATCGCACTGGGCCACCAACTGGCAGCCGGCTGCGGTCGCAATGCCTTGAACCCTAGAAATCACAGGCACAGGCAGCTTCTGAATCGATAGCATCACGCGGCTGCACTGGGCGAACAGCTGCTGGTAATACGCCAGCTCGGGATGGGCCGCCATGTCCTTGAGGTTGTGGCCGGCGCAGAAAGCCTTGCCTTCGGCAGCAAGCACCACCACGCGGGCCCTGGCATCCTGGGCCACCGCATCCAAGGCGTTCTGCAAGGCCGTGAGCATGTCTGCGCTCAGCGCGTTGAAGCGCTGCGCGTCGTTGAGCGTCAGATACACCACGCCGCGCCCATCCTGGCGAAACTGCACAAAGGAATCGTTCACCGCTGCCTCCCTGATTTCAGACTAGATGTCGGCCAGCACCCGCAGATGGGCTTCCACGCTGCGCGCCAGAGGCCCCATCACATAACCGCCTTCAAGGCAGGAGACGATGCGGCCCTTGGAAAAGCGCCGCGCCACATCCTTGATGCGGGTGGTGATCCAGGCAAAGTCGTTCTCCGTCATGCCCAGCTGGCCCATATCGTCATCGCGGTGGGCATCGAAACCGGCGCTGATGAAGATCATCTCGGGCTTGAAAGCCTCCAGGCGCGGAATCCACATCATCTCCACGATCTCGCGGATGTCCATGCCCTTGGTATAGGCCGGCACAGGCACGTTGACCATATTGGAGGCCGGTTCCTTGTCGCCGCTGAAAGGGTAGAAGGGATGCTGGAAGATGCCGCACATCAGCACCCGCGCATCGCCGGCCAGAATGTCTTCCGTGCCATTGCCGTGATGCACGTCAAAGTCGATCACGGCCACGCGCTTGAGCTGATGGCGCTCCAACGCATACTTGACGCCTATGGCCACGTTGTTGAAAAAGCAAAAGCCCATGGCCTGGCTGCGCGTGGCATGGTGGCCTGGCGGGCGCACCGAGCAAAAAGCGTTTTCCAGCTCGCCGGCCAGCACCGCATCGGTGGCCGCCAGAGCCGCCCCGGCCGAGCGCAGCGCGGCCTTGAAAGTGTGGCGGTTGATGGAGGTATCGGTATCGAGCTGCTTGTACTCGGGGCCGCCCGCCTGCAGCTCCTGCTCCAGTCTGTCGGTCAGACCCTGCAGGGCCGCGATGTGCATGGGGTCGTGTGCCAGCTCGATTTCTGACAGCGAGGCCTCTGGCACCTCGCGGCGATCCAGCGCATCGCCCACGCCGGTGATGAGCAGCCGGTCTTCAATCGCATCCAGCCGCGCCGGGCACTCCGGATGCCCTGGCCCCATCTCGTGCAACCAGCAATCCCGGTGGGTGAAATATCCTGTCTTGCCCACAGTCATGTCTCCGCTATCGCTTATTTAGGATATGTTCGCGCCATGCATGCACAGAACACAATTAATGCGCTTTTAAGTCAGCTTAACACGGTAATGGAGGGTAAACCGGATCAGGTCAGGGACGGCGTGGCCTGCCTTTTGGCCGGTGGACATCTGCTGATCGAGGACGTGCCCGGCGTGGGCAAAACCACGCTGGCCCACGCGCTGGCGCACAGTTTTGGCCTGCAGTTTTCGCGCGTGCAGTTCACCGCCGACCTGATGCCCAGCGACCTGACGGGCGTGTCGATCTACGACCGGGGCAGCGAAGGCTTTGTGTTCCACCCCGGTCCGGTTTTTGCGCAAGTGCTGCTGGCCGACGAGATCAACCGTGCCAGCCCCAAGACCCAGAGCGCGCTGCTCGAAGCCATGGAGGAGCGCCAAGTCACCGCCGAGGGCAAGACGCACAGCCTGCCCTCGCCTTTCTTTGTGATTGCCACGCAAAACCCGCTGGAACAGCTGGGCACGTTTGCCCTGCCCGAAAGCCAGCTGGACCGTTTTCTCATGCGCATCAGCCTGGGCTATCCCAACCGGGCGGCCGAGCGCAAGCTGCTCAGCGGCAACGGCCGCCGCGCCGCCGCCGATGCGCTGCTGCCCGTGGTCTCGCACGAAGAGCTGGTGCAGTTGCAAGCCGCCGTGCTGAAAGTGCATGCCAGCGATGCGCTGCTGGACTATGTGCAGGACTTGATTGAGGCCACGCGCAGCGGCCAGTGGTTTGTGCAAGGCCTGTCGCCGCGCGCCGGCATTGCCCTGCTGCGCGCCGCCAAGGCCGTGGCGCTGATGGAAGGCCGCGACTATGTGGCTCCCGATGATGTGCAAGCCATACTGTCCCAGGTCATCGCCCACCGCCTGCAGCCCGTGAGCCAGGCCGGACGCGGTGCCGTGGAGCAGGTGCGCGCCATGATGCAGGCCGTGCGACTGCCGTGACGCACGCTATTTACTACATAGCAACATGCGCACATCCAATCAAGGCTTGAAAGCAAAAACGCCTCAAAACACGCTCCCGAACCGCTCCCAAGGACTGCGCGGCCGCATAGACCGCTGGATGCTCTCGCGCCTGCCGCGCACGGACCGCCTCACCCTGACCCAGGGCAATGTCTACATACTGCCGTCACGCGCCGGCTGGGCCTTGCTGATCACGCTGATCGTGCTGCTGATTGCGGCCATCAACTACCAGCTCAACCTGGGCTACCTGCTCACCTTTTTGCTAGCAGGCAGCGCCGCTGCCAGCATGGCGGTGGGCCACAACAATCTGCGCGGGCTGGAGCTGAGCTGGCAGCCCGGCAGCGCCAGCGGCGGCTTTGCCCACCAGCCTTTTCCCCTGCATATACGCCTGGGCAACAGCCGCAGCAGCCGCCGCTGGGGCATAGGGCTGGCAGTACGCGATCAACTACGCACCGGCGGCAAGAAGGCCGGCGCCGCCGACGCCTGGATCTGGGTGAATGTGCCCGAGCAGGGCAGCACGCGAACCGAGCTGGCCTTCACCCCCACGCGGCGCGGACGGCAGGCCCTGCCCGCCATCGCGGTGCACACCCGCTATCCGCTTGGCGCTTTCCGGGTCTGGGCGCTGTGGCGACCGGCCAGCCAGGTCTGGGTCTATCCGCTGCCCGAAGCCAACCCACCTCCTCTGCCGCCTGCCAGCCCCGAAGCCGGCGGCAGCAGCACCGCCCAGGTGCGCAGCGGCGAAGATTTTGACGGCGTGCGCCCCTATCAGGCAGGCGATCCGCTCAAGCTGGTGGTCTGGAAAAAAGCCGCCCAGTCTTTTGCCGCCGGCAGCCACCAGTTGGTCAGCCGTGATCGCCCCTATGCCCATCACCATAGACTGTGGCTGGACGCCAGAGCCACCGGCCTGGCCGATAACGAGGCACGCCTGTCCCGTCTTGCCGCCTGGGTACTGATGGCCCAGGCCCAGGGCCGCAGCTGGGGGCTGCGCCTGCCCGGCGGTCAGGAGATTGCCCCCGACAGCGGCGCGGCCCACGCCAGCCGCTGCCTTGAAGCCCTGGCTGCCTGCCCATGAATGCCGTGAACATGTCCTCACAGGAGTCCCGCGCCACGCTGCGCGAAAAACTGGCATCGCTGCCGCGCGATGCACGCGACACCTTGTTTCTGCTGGCCGTCGTCGCCTGGGTGCTGCTGCCCCAGGTGCAGCACACGCCGTGGTGGACTTGCGCTTTTGCCGCAGCGCTCTTGCTGTGGCGCGCGCGCCTGGCTTTCACGGGCGCGCCCCTGCCCGACCGCCTGGCCCTGGCCGGCGTGCTGGCCCTGGCGCTTGCCGCCACCTGGGCCAGCCACAAAACCCTGGTCGGGCGCGATGCCGGCGTGACGCTGGTCGTGCTGCTGCTGGCGCTCAAAACCCTGGAGCTGCGCGCTCGGCGCGATGCCATGGTGATTTTCTTTCTGGGCTTTTTCGCCCTGCTGAGCAACTTCTTCTATTCGCAATCGCTGCTCACGGCGCTAGCCATGGTGGCGGCCCTCATGGGCTTGCTCACTGCCCTGGTCAACGCCCATATGACGGCCGGCAAGCCGCCGCTGGCCCAGGCCCTGCGCACGGCGGGCTGGCTTACGCTGTGCGGCACCCCCATCATGCTGGCCTTGTTTCTGTTTTTTCCGCGCATGGCGCCGCTATGGGGCGTGCCCTCGGACGATCTTGCCGGCCGCAGCGGCCTGTCGGAGAACATGCGCGTGGGCGATGTAGCCTCCCTGGCGCTGGACGATGGCGTGGCCTTGCGCATTCGCTTCGACACTCCGGGCAATGCCGAACCGCCAGCCTCGGTGCTGTATTTTCGCGGCCCGGTGCTCAGCCAGTTTGACGGCCGCAACTGGCAGGCGGACCCGCTGGCCGCCGCCATGGAAGCGCCGCAGCTGCGCGTGAGCGGCGAGCCCATCCGCTACCAGATGCTGGTCGAACCCAGCAAGCGCCGCTGGCTCACGTTGCTGGACGCCGTGCGTGACGAGCCTGCGATTCCCGCAGGCGCCTCCGTGGGCCGTATGCGCATGGCCTCCAATCTGCAGTGGATCACGCAGCGCCCCATCACCGATGTGCTGCGGGTGGATGCGCAAAGCTATACCGACTTTCAGTACGGCCCGCTGCGCGCGACCCAGGATCTGCAGCGCTATCTGCAGCTGCCGCCGGGCAGCAATCCGCGCACCCGGGCGCTGGGCCAGCAAATTCAGGCCCAGTTGGGCGAGCAAGCCAGCGCAGCAGCGCTGATGCAGGCCGGCTTGCAGCGCCTGCGCAGCGGCGGCTACACCTATACGCTGGAGCCCGGCGTGGTGGACGGCCTGCACACTGCCGATGACTTCTGGTTTGACAGCAAGCAAGGCTTTTGCGAGCACATTGCCTCGGCCTTTGCCGTGCTCATGCGCGGCATGGACGTGCCGGCGCGCATCGTGACCGGTTACCAGGGCGGCGACCGCAACAGCGTGGATGGCTACTGGACGGTGCGCAACAGCGATGCCCACGCCTGGACCGAGATCTGGGTGGCCGGCCAGGGCTGGACCCGGGTTGACCCCACGGGCGCGGTTGCGCCCTCGCGCCTGGGCCAGTTCCAGCGCCTGCAAGCACCGCGCGGCGCCCTTGCCGCGGCCATGGCCGGCATGGTGGATGTGAGCACGCTGGAGAAGATACGCGCCGTCTGGGAAGCGGTGAACAGCCGCTGGAATCAATGGGTCATCAACTACACCCAGAGCCGCCAACTCAATCTGCTGCAAAGCCTGGGCTTTGAAGCGCCCAGCTGGACGGATCTGCTGCGCCTGCTCTCGGGCAGCCTGGGCGCCTTGGCCCTGATCTGGCTGGTCTGGGTCCGGCTGCGCCAGCCCAGCCGTGATGACTGGAGCCTGTTGCTGGATGCGGCCCGCACCCGGCTGCAGCGCAAGGGAATCGCTTCCACCCCCGCCACATCGGCCCGCAGCCTGGGTCTGGGCGTGCAGCAGCGCTGGAGCCAGACCGCGCCCGAGCTGGCCAAGGCCTTATCCGGCTGGCTGCTGGACATGGAGCGCTTGCGCTATGCGCCGTCTCCCGGCGCCGCCCACCAGGCTGCACAGCTGCGCGCACTGCGCCAGCGCTGGCGCGACCTCAAAAAGCAAGCAAAATGGCCGCCAGACCTGCCTGCACCAACACCGCCCACGGCGACACCATGACCCACAGCATTCAACGCAACCATCGCCCATCTCTGTCTCTTGCTTGCCTCAGCGTTGCGGCCTTGGCCATGACGCTGGCCCTGCCCGTGCAAGCCGCCAAGAACAGCAAAAAAACGGCCAAAAAAGCCGTCCCCGTGGCGGCCGCCGCCACGGCGGCAGCGGTCACCACCTATGCCAGCCGGGGTGATGCCATGCAGCTGGCCGCAGACATTGCCAGCCGCCGCGATTTGCCGCAGGACTGGGTTCAGGCCCAGCTGGAGCAAGCGCGCAATCTGCCCGTGGTCACGCGGCTGATGACGCCGGCCGGCAAGACCTTTGTGAAGAACTGGACGGTGTACCGCAGCCGCTTCATCGATCCGGTGCGCATCCGTGCCGGCGTCAAGTTCTGGCAGGCCAACCGCCGGGCGCTGGAGCGTGCCGAGCAGCAATTTGGCGTACCCGCCGAAATCATTGCCGGCATCATCGGCGTGGAAACCATTTACGGCCAGAACATGGGCAGTTTTCGCGTAATGGATGCGCTGGCCACGCTGACGCTGGACTTTCCGCCGTCCCACCCCCGCGCCCAGGCCCGCACCGACTATTTCCGCGGCGAGCTGGAGCAGGTGCTGGTCACGGCCCACCGCACCGGTACCGACCCGTTCAGCCTGCGCGGCAGCTACGCCGGCGCCATGGGACTGGGCCAGTTCATGCCCACCAGCTGGGACAAATTCGCCGTCGATTTCGATGGCGACGGCCGCATCGACCTGTTCAACAGCGCCACCGACGCCATTGGCTCCGTGGCCAACTACTTTGTAGGCCATGGCTGGAAGCCCGGCCTGCCCACGGCCTTCCCCGTGGACATGCGCGCCCAGGGAGAGAATCTGGCGACCTTGCTGGCCCCCGATATCAACCCCAGCTTCACGGCAGGGCAAATGGCAGAGCACGGCGTGCGCGTGCTGGGTGCCGAAGGCTATGAACGCCCACTGGCGCTGATCGAGCTGAAAAACGGCAGCTCGGGCCCCACCGAATACATTGCCGGCACCGAGAATTTCTACGCCATCACGCGCTACAACTGGTCGGCGTTCTATGCGCTGTCGGTGATAGAGCTGGGGCGCGAAGTGCACGAGGCCTATCTGGCCAGCCAGACGGCTTTTTCAGCAAAAAACTGAAGAAAATACGACGATGGCGCTTATAAATAAAGCGCCACCAGCTATCAAATAGATAGCTACTTCACTTCAATGGCGCTCAGTAGCGTTTCATCTGGCACATGGCAGGCATCTGCGCCTTGCTAGCCGCAATCTCGCGCACCACCTTGAAGCCGTAGCCCGAGCCTTCCACATCAAAGGCCACACCAGCGCTGCCCTTGCGCTCCATCACGCCCACCACCAGCGACTGCTGAAACTGGTGATCCTCGGCCCGCATGGCGCCAGAGCGTCCTGACAGCTGCACCTTGGCATGCTCCATGGCACGGGCCACTGCAACCGTGTCGGTGCTGCCCGCTTTTTCCAGGCTTTGCGCCAGGGCCTCGATCATCAGCTGCATGCGCATATGCACATAGTCGTCGCGCGGATCGGGAAAGCGCTGACGGAAGGACTGGTAGAAAGCACGGCTCTCGGCCGTGGGCACATTGGGCAGCCAGTCGGCCACGGCCAGCACCTTGCCCACGCCGGCCTCGCCCAGCGCGGCCGGCGCACCCAGTGCGTTGCCGTAGAAGGTGTAGAAACGTCCTTCATAGCCGGCCTCGCGTGCAGCCTTGACCAGCAGCATCAGATCATTGCCCCAATTGCCGGTAATCACGGCCTGCGCACCGCTTTGCTGAATCTTGGCGGCATAGGGAGCAAAGTCCTTGACGCGGCCCACAGGGTGCAGCTCGTCGCCCACAATCTGGATATCGGGGCGCTGGGCCGACAACTGGCGTCTGGCTTCGCGCAGCACGGCCTGGCCGAAGCTGTAGTCCTGCCCGATCAGATAGGCGCTGTGCACGGCCTTGTCGTCCTTGATGACATCCATCAGCGCCGCCATGCGCATATCGGCATGGGCATCAAAGCGGAAATGCCAGAAGCTGCAGCGCTCATTGGTCAACGCCGGATCTACTGCCGAGTAATTGAGGTAGAGCACGCGCCGCTCTGGCTCGCGGCTGTTGTGCTTTTCAATCGCATCCAGCAGCGCTGCTGCCGTGGCCGAAGAATTGCCCTGCATGATGACGCGAGCGCCGTCGTCAATCGCGGCGCGCAGCGCCGACAGCGCTTCCTCGTTCTGGCCCTTGCTGTCGTAGCGCGCAATCACCAACGGCCTGGCCCCACCGGGAAGCCGCACGCCGCCGCGTGCGTTGACACGCTCCGTGGCCCACAACAGATTGCGAAACACCGCCTCGCCCGTGTTGGCAAACGGGCCCGAAAGACTCTCCACCAGCGCCAGCTTGATGGACTGCACGGCCTGCGCTGCAGCAAGGCCGGCAACGCCCAACGGCGCGCATAGTAGTGGCAACTGCAGGTATTTCAAGACATCACGACGCAATTTATTCATCAAAAAATCCTCTTGAAATGCGCTGATGACCACCTACCTGTGAACCAAGCGGCAACAACGCAAGCCGCGCAGTTTAAAGGAGTTGGAACCATGATCTTTGCCCCCGTTTTGAGCCGCAATGCCTTTACCTCCCCCCGCGCAGCCGATCTGGCGTTGCAGCGCTTTTTGCAAGGCACGCTGGGCACACCCGCCCCTGCTGTCGCTCCGGTTCAAGTCAACCGCGACGAAAAGGCCACCACGCTGAGCCTGGATGTCCCAGGCCTGTCCCGCGAGCAACTGTCGCTGGCGATCGAAGGCAGCACCGTCAAACTCGAGAACGTGGAAGGTGCTCCCCGCCTGGTCAAATGCGCCTGGGATCTAGGCCATGAAATCGACATCAGCGCCAGCAAGGCCAAACTGGAAAACGGCGTGCTGACACTGACTCTGGCCAAACTGGAGCCCGTGAGCAAGGCCACGGTGCTGGCCATCGAGTAAAGCGCAAGCGTTGACCGGTCTGCCTCCCTCCGTCCTTTCTTCCATCCTCTATTAGCCCTGGCAGGCCGGACAACACAAAGCCCGCAATGTTTTGGCATTGCGGGCTTTTTTGTGGACTGTTGTGCACTTTACGAGCATCCAAAAGCAACCCCAGTCAGAGCCAACAGACAGCAATCATCAAGAAAAAATGGCCGCAATCCTATAAAGCCAAAGCACCTGCAGCTATCAAAACAAAAGCAGTCCTAAGACTGCTTTTGTTGAATGGATCAGGGGCGCTTACTTGAGCGTATCCAGCGGCCAGCGCGGCTTCACATCAAAAGCGTATTCCTTGCTGGCCTCTTCGCGCCCGGCCTGCAGACGCATGGCGGCGGCCATGGCAATCATGGCGCCGTTGTCGGTGCACAAATGCAGTTCGGGGTAGTGCACACGGATCTTGCGTTGGGCGCAGGCTTGGTTGAGCTGTTCGCGCAGCAGCTTGTTGGCCCCCACACCACCGGCAACCACCACGCGCTTCATGCCCGTCTGCTCCAGCGCCTTCATGGTTTTCTTGACCAGCACATCCACAATCGCGGCCTGGGTGCTGGCGGCCAGATCCACCTTGCGCGCTTCCAGCTCGTCGCCCAGCTTTTTGGCCTGAGTGAGCACCGCCGTCTTGAGGCCGGCAAACGAAAAATCCAGATCACCGGAATGCAGCAGGGGTCGCGGCAGCTTGAAGGCTGCTGGATCGCCTCCTTCGGCCAGCTTGGAAAGCACCGGGCCACCGGGATACGGCAGGCCCATGAGCTTGGCAGACTTGTCAAAGGCTTCGCCGGCCGCATCGTCAATGGTTTCGCCCAGGATTTCGTACTCGCCCACGCCATCCACGCGCATCAGCTGGGTATGGCCGCCCGAAACCAGCAAGGCAATGAAAGGAAACTCCGGCGGGTCTTCGCTCAAGAAGGGCGAAAGCAGATGGCCTTCCAGGTGGTGCACGCCCAGCACCGGTTTGTCCAGCGCGGCGGCCATGGCGCATGCCGCGCCCGAACCCACCAGCAAGGCACCGGCCAGGCCTGGGCCGCGCGTGAAAGCAATCACATCCACGTCTTCCAGCGTCTGTCCGGCATCGGCCAGCACTTTTTCGGTCAGCGGCAGCACGCGGCGAATATGGTCGCGACTGGCCAGCTCGGGCACCACGCCGCCATAGGCGCGGTGCATTTCAATCTGGCTGTACAAGGCGTGAGACAGCAGGCTGGGAACGCCCGCACCATCCGGCGTGCGCACCAGGGCCACGCCAGTTTCATCACAAGAGGATTCGATTCCCAGGATCAGCAAACTCATGGCCGCAAGTGTAGGACTTGCGCCTGCAGCATGCACAAAGGCGGGCATTTGCGGCCCGCCTTTTACTCACAAAACAATAGCTAGCAGCGCTTTATTCAGGTGTGGGTTCCCGAAATATAGTGCTCAAGTTGTTGAATGGTGAACTGTTGCTCGGAAATGATTTCCTTGACCAAATCGCCAATCGAGAGAATACCCAGCAGCTGGCGATTCTCATCCATCACGGGCAAATGGCGAATGCGGTTGGTGGTCATCAGCGACATGCACTCGCCTATGTTCTGGCGCGGCAGCACGCAATGCACCTTGCGCGTCATCACTTCACTGACCGGGGTGCTGCCCGAATTGCGCCCCTGCAGCGCAATCTTGCGCGCATAGTCCCGCTCAGTCACGATGCCGGCCAGGCTGCCTCCTTCCAGCACCAGCAGGGCACCAATCCCTTTTTCGGCCATCAGCTTCAGGGCATCGAGCATGGTGTTGGAGGGCGATACGCTGTGAATGGCGCTACTTCCCTTGGCGCGCAGTACGTCGGCTACGGTCGTCATAAGGTCCTCCTTTAGGTACACAAACGTGTTTCAAAACCAGTGTGTAGAGCTTGCTGCATTGCGGCAATCAGGCGATGCCCTCATGTCACATAAGAATGTCCGCACGCGAAACATGGTATGGGGCCGCAGCGCGTTCATCCTGCCACCGGGACATGAAAAAGGCAGCCTGAGCTGCCTTGATCGTGAGGTAGAGCGCTTTCAGCGGCGACCACCCAGAAAGCTGCCGCCAATCTTCAACAAATCGCCCACATCCAGCTTGCCGTCGCCGTTCTGGTCCAGCAGGCTGCCCAGAATGCCACCGGCGGCACCGCCTTGCGCCTGAATCTGACCACGCTCCTGCCCCAGGGCATCGCCCAGGTCATTGGCACCCATGCCTTGGGATTGCACACGGCTGGCCAGAAAGGACATGACCAGCGGCGCCAGCATGGCCAGCAACTGGCCGGCATTGCCGCCCAGACCCGTGGCCTGCCCCAGCTGGGATTCGGCCTGTTGCTGCTGACCGCCAAAGATATTGCCCAGGATGGCACCGGCACCGGCTTGCGAGCCACCGCCGCCCAGCAAGCCACCCAGAACATCGCCCAGACCTCCGGCGCCACCACCACCGCCAGGACCGCCCAGCAAACCGCCCAGGCCGCCGATCAAACCACCCAGATCCATGGCGCCATTGACACTGCTGTGGTCGCGCTGCAGCGCACCCAGCAGATCCGCCGCCCCCTGGGGCTGGGCAGCGTTCTGGCCCAGAGCACCGAACAGCATGGGCAAAGCAACGCCCACCGCCTGCTCGGCCTGAACGGAATCGACCCCCAGTTGTTGGGCCAGGCTTTGCATGGGCGCGCCCTGCAGCTGGCCCATCAGTTCTTCGGTCAATGATGCATTGCTAGTCATGAAAATCTCCTAAAAAGCAGCGCACATCCTACACGTGCACCGAGCAGGCGCGCGCAAGCAATGTTCGCCTTGCGAGCGTCGCTTTAGCGCCGAAACCTGCATCCGGCCCTGACGCCATCAGGCTTTCGCAGTCACCGCACGTGTCAACAGATCGACCCCCATCAGAAAGTCGTCTATATCCATCGCTTCAAAAGGATTGTGCGAGCCGTTTTCGTTACGAATGAACACCATGGCGGACGGAACGCCCGCGTTGGCGAAGACTGCCGCATCATGGCCGGCTCCGCTGGCAATGCGCTCGAGCTTCACGCCTGCGGGAGCGACGGCCTCCAGGCGATTCAGCCAGCCGGCATCCATGGTCGCAGGCTCCGTGAACAGGCGCTCGTCGAATTCGAAGCGCACATTCCGATCGCGCTCTATGGCCTGGCACTCGTCCCGCATCAAGGTATAGAAACGTTCCAGGGTTTGGGTATCCTGGCTGCGCACCTCGAAACTGAAAGCGACTTCTCCCGGAATGACAGAGACGGCATGCGATTGCGCAGCGGTGGAACAGATGCCCGTGGTCATCACCATGTCCATGCCCATCTGCAGCAGCACGCGCCAATGCTCGTCCATGCGCGACAGCAGCTCGGCAACCGCCAGCAGCGCATCCTTGCGCAACCAGCGCGGCACAGCGCCCGAGTGGCCGGTCTCGCCAATACAGCGGATCAGATTGTGGCGAACATTGCCGCGGATGCCGGTGACCAGGGCCACAGGCCAGCCACGGTTGACCATGACCGGCCCCTGCTCGATATGCAGCTCCAGATAGGCCGCCATCTGCGCGGGATCGATCAGGGGCTCGCCACGCTGGATGGCCTCGATATCCGCGCCGCAGCGCGACATGGCCTCGCTCAGAACACCGGTGCCATCGCGGTGGCGCCGTGCCAGAGTCCCGGCAGGCAACTTTCCCAGCAGCGAGAGAGAGCCCAGATAGGCCTTGCCGTACCAGGCGCTTTCCTCTCCGCGCAGGGCCAGCACCTTGAGCGGCGCAGCCTCTTCATGGCGGCCGCGCAAGCCCAGCAAGATCAGCATGCCGGCAACAATACCTGCCAAGCCGTCAAAATTTCCGCCCTGCGGTACGGAGTCCGCGTGCGAGCCTATGGCCAGAAAAGGCAGATCCCGGTTTTCCTCCGGCAGGCTCAGCCACAGATTGCCGGCTCTGTCGCACTCATGGTGCAGGCCCAGCTCCCGGGCCCGCTCTTCAATAATGCGCAGCGCAGTGTTCTCGCCTTGGCCATAGCTTTCACGCGTCACGCCCGGGCCGTCAGCCGTCGCATGGCGAATTTCGGCAAGCAGGGATTGCGCCAGCTCGCGCGCATCCACCAAGGTATCGCAGCTCATCATGCTCCGGTACCTCCATGGCGTATGGACCATTCCACGGGCGAAGCCGAGAAATCGGCAAGCGTGGCCTGTTGCGCAGCACTGAGTTGCCCGCTGGCAAGCAAGGCCTCGTGCAGATGGCTCCAGGTTGCGAGCGCATGCAAGGACAGCGCGTGATCGGCCAGAGTGCTGGCCTGCTGGGCGTAGAGCGCATAGTCGAGCAAGACCAGCACATCCTCGATCACCGGGCCTGCGCGGCGCAAGGCCGCCACGGTTCCGGCCTTGGAGCGACCATCGGTGGTCACATCGTCGACCAGCAACACCTTGGCATCGGCAGGCAAACGGCCTTCGAGCTGAGCCGTGATGTCCCAGCCGACCGGGCGCTTGCGCAGATAAAGCATGGGCAGCTCCAGCCGCTCGGCCAGCCATGCCGCAAAGGCGATGCCCGAGCTTTCGGTCCCGACGATGGCATTGATGCCGCGCGCAGCAATCACCGGCATCACGGAGCGGGCCGCAATGTCCATGATTTCGCGGCGTCCACGCACATCCGACATCAGGACTTGCGCATCCACATAGACCGGGCTGGCCCAGCCGGATGTGTAAATAAACGGTTGATGCGAGGCAATGCGTACAGCACCCAGGCCTACCAGGGCCTGGGCAACGCGTGGCGCGTCGGAGTCGGAGAGAAGCATGGGCGTGTCCGTGGGCAAAACGGCATGTTAAGAAGCTAGGTGCTAGACAAGAAGTGTCTAAAATTCCTCAAGCCGTTCCCAACCGCGATGGCTCATGCGGCATGCCCCCAATCGCATGCTCCTTCCAACCGGTGCTTCCTGCAGCACCTCGAGCATCCGACGGCTATTGCTTCCATGTCCGACTTCACTTCATCGCGCAGCTTTCTGCGCCAGATCGACCTGGCCTCCCTGGATCTGTTTGTGCTGATCTGTGAGTTCGGCAGCATTGCACGTGCGGCCGAGCATGGCGGCATGGTCGCCTCGGCAGTCAGCAAGCGTATTGCCGAGCTGGAATCCCTGGCCCGCACCCCGCTGCTCCTGCGTCACGCCCGGGGAGTACGCCCTACCCCCGCCGGACAGTTGCTGCTGGAGCATGCGCGCACCATCTTGCTAGGCGTGGAACATCTGCGCGACGACTTGATTGAATATGCCCGCGGCGTACGCGGGCTGGTGCGCCTGAGCGCCAATGCCTCCGCCGTGGAGCAGTTTCTGCCCGAGCATATTGCGGTGTTCGCCAGACTTCACCCCGACATCCGCATTGATCTGCGCCAAGCGACCAGCCGAACCGTTGCCCGTGCCGTGCGCGACCATATTGCCGACCTTGGCGTTTGCAGCCACAGCGACGAGGCCGAGGGCCTGGAGTCCATGCCCTATAGACGCGAACGCATGGTACTGATCACGCCGGGCGATCATCCCCTGGTCAGTCGTCAGGAACTGGCCTACGAAGAAGCCTTGGACTATGCCCAGATCGGGCTACGCGACAGCAGCATCGTCCAGGAAATGCTGGACAAGGAAGCCCGCGCTGGCAGACGCATGCTGCGCCAGCGTATCGAGGTCGACAGCCTGAGCGCCATGTGCCGCATGATCGAATGCGGGCTGGGCGTAGGCGTCATGCCCGAAGGCGCTTATCAACGCCTGGGAGAGGCACGCCGTCTGCATGCCGTTGCGCTGAGCGATGCCTGGGCCGAACGCAGCCTCAACCTCTATGCCATCCGCTTTGCCGATCTGCCGGCACCGGCCCGGCACTTTGCCGCAGCGCTGATGCAAGAAAAATAAGCAGAACAGTCCGGTAGCACTCCCGCATTGCTATCAAAACAGAAGCGATTTGCGCTTTATTCATAAGCGCTCAAACCCAAAAATCTATAGATATCGCCGACACAAGGCCGGCAGGCGCGCATCATCAAGCCGATGCTGCCGCGCCTGCCGGCTTTGCGTCTTAGCTCGATCTCGGATCAGCGATTGCGTTTGCGGCGCAGCAACCAGACGATCACGGCCAGCACCACAATCGCGCCTGCGGCCATGCCGATGCGGGCAAAGATCAGCAAACCGCTGGCACCGGCCTTGGCCGGGTCGCGCAGCTCGGCCACTTGCTGCTCGGTCACCTTGGCTGCCGGATTGCCATAGCTGGCCAGCAGGTAGTTGCCCAGGGTCACGATTTGCTTGTCGCTGAGCTCATGACTGAACGCGGGCATGACGGAGTCGACGCCGTGACGTTCCACACCGTGCAGCAGAACCTGCACCAGGTTGTTGCTATTGCTGTGACCCAGGCTGGTATTGGCAAACAGCGATGGCAGACCGCCGCCTTCCGTACCCTGGCCTTGCGCCTGGTGGCAGCTGGCGCAGTTGGCGTCATACAGCTGTGCGCCGGTCATGGTGTCATGGTCCTTGGGCAGCTCGGTGCCGCGCAAGCTGTCCAGATCGTCTCTTGCCTTGCCAAAGCTGTCCGCAGCCTGCTTGACGCTGGCGTCAGTCACGACAGGCACGGACTGGATATAGACGGCAATCGCCTTCATATCCTCAGGCGTCAAGTGCTTCAAGCTGTGGTCAATGGCTTCAGCCATGGGGCCCGACGCAGCACCCTTGCCTGGAACGGGCTGGCCGCTCAGATAGGCAATCAGCTCTTGCTCCGACCATTGGCCAATGCCGCTGGTCTTGTCCGAGCTGATATTGGGCGCATACCAGCCGCCGATCTCGCCGCCGCCCAAAGAGCGCTTCATGTCTTCAGCCATCATGGCATTGCGCGGCGTGTGGCAGGTGGTGCAGTGCGCCAGGCCCTGGGCCAGATAGGCACCGCGATTCCACTCGGGGGTTTGCGAATCATCGGCCTTGTAAGGCGTGGCGTCATGGAACAAGCTGTTCCATACGCTCAGCGATGCGCGGATGCTGAAAGGAAACGGCAGTGCGGTGACGGGCGCGGCCACATCGACAGCCTCCACGCCTTTCATGAAGTAGGCGTACAGGGCGGCAATGTCCTCGTCGCTGGTCTTGGCGTACGCGGTGTACGGCATGGCCGGATAGAGGTTGGCACCATCCGCACGCTTGCCATGGCGCAAAGCATTGCTGAACTGCTCCAGCGAGTAGTTGCCAATGCCATGCGTTTTGGACGGGGTGATATTGGTCGAATAGATCGAGCCCAGCGGGCTTGCCATGGCCAAACCGCCCGCCATGGCTTTGCCGCCCACGGCGGTATGGCAGGCAATGCAGTCGCCAGCGGTAGCCAGGTAGCGGCCACGTTCCACATCGGTCGATGCAGTGGCAGCTGCGGGAGCGGCTGCTGAAGCTGCCGCGGGAGAAGCCGCCAGAACGGGCGAGGATGCCGCCATGGCAGCCACACCCAGTACAGCTCCAGCAAACAGGGAGGAGGAAAACAGTGTCTTGTTCATGGTGGTTTCCTCGCTCAAGCCTTGGCGCCCAGCGTGTTGCTGCGCGGCAGCATGGCTGGGCCGCCGTTTTCCGCAATCATGTGAGCGCCGGTGCGCAGGGCCACGGCAATGCCGTTGAGCGTGGAGTTGCAGGTGGACGAGGTGGGCAGCACGCCGGTGGAGGCGAAATACAGGTTCTCGTGGTTCCAGGCGCGGCCGAACTCGTCACACACCGAGATGGTGCGGTCCGAACCCATGCTCAGCGTGCCGCAGATATGCTGGTTGTTGGAAAAGTCGTCGTCCTTGGTGAAGCGCAGATTCGTGCCTCCCATCAGCTCGGCGATCTTGGCAAAGTCTTTTTGCGCGCGCTTGTGACCACGGAAGGTGTAGTCGTCAATGCTGTAGTGGGCACGGGGCTTTTGCAGGCCCATGGCGTCTTTTTCATCGGCCAGGTCGATGCGGCGCTCGGGATCGGGCAGCACTTCCAGCACGCTTTTCACATTCATTTCACGTGCGGCAGAGTGGCGCAGCTTCTCGGCAAATTCCTTGCCATAGACGCCAGCCTTGAGCAGCGAGTTGGTGGCACCGTCCACCCGGGAGATATTGGTGAAGTCCAGGCGGTAAGGCGAATGTTCCGCGCGGAAGGCGCCATCGCGCATGGTGTTGATGGAGCTGGGGCTTTGCGGGCCGCGACCCAGCCACACATCCTCATCGGCATCAAAGGTCAGCGAGGTGCTGGGGTGATCCATCAGATGGCGGCCCACCATATCGTTGTCGTTGGCAATACCGTTCTTGAACCTGTCACTCTTGGACAGCAGCAGCAGGCGGGGCGACTCGATACCGTTGGAAGCCACGATAAAAGTCTTGCCCGTCACGCGGTGAACGTTTTTGTCTGGGTCGTAGTAGTTGACGGCAATGATGCGTCCCTGTGCATCGTGCTCCAGCTGGAACACATTGGCGCGCACCTGCAGCTTCACACCGACCGCCAGCGCCTGCTGCACGGCAATGCCGCCGTGGTATTGCGCATCGATGGGGCAGATAGGCTGGCAGCTGTTGTTGCCGCAGCAAGGCGGACGGCCGTCAAACGAGCGGCTGTTGCGCGCTACCGTGTTGGCCACCACGTTATAGGTGCCGGCCAGACGCTCGCGCACGCGCTGCATGGCGAAGGGCTCAGCCACGGGGTCCATGGGGAAGGGCTTGCTGCGGGGCGAGCCGGTTTCGGTGGAGCCGCAGACCCCCATGATTTCTTCCGCTTCCTGGTAATAGGGCTCCAGATCGTCGTAGTCAAACGGCCAATCCACACCCACGCCGTACAGCGACTTGATCTTGAAATCGCCTGGCACATTGCGCCATGCGTGCGCAGCCCAGTGCCAGCTGGTGCCGCCTACCTGGCGGATGTACTCGGCCTTGTAGGGATAGGGCCCGGCCTGGACCAGGTGATTATTCTCTTCGGGCCGATAGATGGGGTGCGGTGCCGTATCCAGCGAGGGATAAGGCGACATCCAGTCGCTGCGGCGCGGCGAGTTGCGAAAACGCGAGACGATTTCGCCGCGTTTGACATGACCGCCGGCTTCCAGCATGAGCACGGAAGCGCCGGCCTTGGCCAGCTTGGTCGCCAGCATGGCGCCGATGATGCCGGCGCCGACGATGACGTAGTCGGCAGATTTTGTAGATTCAGCCATGGTGTTCTTTGTGGGGGTATTTGTTGTTGTGTGCTGCGCGTCAGGCGTGTACGGGCTGCAGCTTGAGGTCGAACTTCGTGGGATTGGCGCTCCAGCTGCCATACATGCCGTAGGCATAGGTGGGCGGCTTGAGCTTGTCCGAGACCAGCTGTGCATTGAGCGCAAACTCATAGGCCACGACCTTGGCTTGCTTGCCCGCACCGGCAACGCCCAGATACCAGGCTTGCATGAGCTGAGCGGGAATACCCGCCAGTTCGGGCTTCTCGGCCTTCAGCCGCTCGTTGAGCTGGGCCAGCGGCACTTTCTGGCCGTCAACCCATTGCCACAAGGCATCGACCTGCGCAGCAAACTGCGCATTCACGGCTTGCAAGGCCGTCTGCATGCGGGCTCCGAGCTTGGCGTTCAAGTCACTGCGCTCCGTCAGATAGCTTGACAGCGCCATGAAACGGCTGGCGTCCGCAGCGGGCGCCGTCGCCCAGCTCCAGGGTGCCAATTGCACGGCGCCAACGGCCAGCGCGCCTCCCAGCAGGTGCCGGCGTTGCAGGCCGGGCAAAGAAAAGTGAGTCATAGATGTCATGGTGGAATGTTGTCGTTTGAATGGATGCCGCTCTCTGCCCATTGGTCGGCAAGCACCCACGCTTACGCGAAGGACGGCGCTGCAGCGTTCACTTGCACGCTCTGCCGTTACAAGCCGGTCAACGACTACAAAAATCGCCAAAAAAAAAGACGGTGTGCAGCGACTCAAAAGCCTGCCAGCACACCGTTTTTGGTGTTTGTTACGTGGTGAATTGAAGTGCGGAAATCAGCTACAGCAAAAAAATGTTTGCACTCGCTCTCACTCTAATCCTTATGAAAACAAGAAAAAATACACCTACGGACAATTGATTGTTACGTCACTCGTAATAATCAAACCTCTTCTTCAGTTCATAAAGAGGCCTGCTCCTTGTGTTAGACCGTTTGCAAACCATGCAGGTGTTTTTGTCCGTCGCACAGGAAGGCGGCTTTACCGCCGCAGCACGCCGCCTGTCGATGACGACACCCCATGTCACACGCCATATTGCGACGCTGGAAAATCAACTGGGAACCCGTCTGCTGCAACGCACAACGCGACGTGTGAGCCTGACCGCCGCAGGCGAGCGTTATGCAGTCCGTGTGCGTGAAATTCTGGAAGCGGTGGACACGGCTACGGCGGAAGTGCAAAGCAAGACCAGTGCGCTCAGCGGCGTGCTGCGCATCGTCGCGGCCCCATCCCTGACCGATGCGCTGGTGTCGCCGCTGGCCGCTGCCTTTCGCGAGCAATACCCAGGCATCTCGCTGGATGTGTATGTGGAAGCACACCCTTTGCCCGACCTGAATCGCTACGACCTGGGTTTTTTGCAGGTGCCCGAGGGCTATGACTCCAGCATCGTGGCGCGCACGCTGTCCACCTCCGAAGCCATACTGTGTGCGTCACCCACCTATATCGCCCGCCATGGCCTGCCGCAGACGCCTGAGGAGCTGGCACAGCATATGTGCGTACTGCGCCGCCCAGCAGGTCTGCATCGCGACAGCTTCAGCTTGTGGCGCAGCGCTCAAAACATGAATGAGCCGCCGTCACATGAGATCGAGGTGCAAGCCGCCGTCACCATCAATCAAACCGCCAGCATCTTGCAAATGGTTCTGGACGGAGCAGGCATCGCCACCTTCACCATGGATTCAGCACGCCCCTTCCTGAACCAAGGCGTGCTCGAACAGGTTCTGCCAGGCTGGATTACGGGACGCTACTGCGTATTGGCCGCCTTGCCGAGTCGCAAACACCTGCCTGAGCGGGCCAAGGCTTTTCTGGACTTTGTGTTTGCCGCCCATAAGGCGCAATTGATTGACCGCTGCTAGGCAAAGGCCATACACGCTAAGCAATTGAGCACACGATGGCTCCGCATTTTCTGAACGAGGGCTGGTCTACCGTCGTTTGGGCGCTCCCGTTCAGCGAGCCTTTGCATCAACCGTTTGCATCCGCCGGTTCATGCGGGAAGACTGATCAGAAAGCCTACCGTCTTTTCCTGCCCCTGATTTTCCAGAACGACCTCGCCGTCATGCAACTCTGCGATCCGGCGAACCAGATACAAGCCTAGCCCTGCCCCTGGCGATTGCTGAGTCTGACGACCACGAAAATACTTTTCAAATAGATAAGGCACTTCATCGGCAGGCACCCCGGCGCCAGGGTTGCGGACTCGAAAAGCAATCCTGTTCTGAGATGGCAGCAGCACCTCCAACTCAAACTGCAAGCCGGAGGCAGTATGACGATCGGCGTTCGCCAACAGATTTCGCACAGCCACCCGCAACAGTTGCAAGTCGCACCACAAACGCTCGGGTACGGCCGCGTCATGCAGTTTTACCCTTTCATCGGGCCAGTCAGCCACCAAATCGGCCAGGAGCTTACGCAACTCATCGCCAGAACACATTCGTGGTTGGAACGGCGCCTGCTCGGTGTTCATGCGGTCCCGGCTCAAATACTCATCGACCAGAGCCACCATACGCTTGGCTGCGTTGCGCAAATTTGTGCAGCGTGCCAGCGTTTTCTCGCGCGCAGCATCAAGATTGCGAGCGATCTGCTGGGCCGTGGTGTTGATGATGGCCAGCGGCGTGAGAAATTCATGCGAAATCATGGCGATGAAGTCAAGCTGTGACTGCCTCGTCCGGCGCTCGGTCTCCAGCGCCGCTCGCAGTTCAAGCTCGAGATATTCTCTTCGCCCGATCTCCTGGCGCAAATCCTCGGTTCGACGAAGCACTTCCTGCTCCAACAGCTCGGTTTGTTGCTCAGCCCAAGTCACCACGCGCTGCTGAGCAGCCTCTTTCTCGCGGCGCATCCTGTCGTAGCCTTCGCTGAGACGCACACTCATCACAACCATGTGTATCAGGGTTCCCAAAGCCGTGGCATTCTGGGTAATCGCCGTGTTGGGCAGCAGCCCCAGATTGCGCAAAAAGGCCACCATCACACCAGCGTAATAGATGCCAAACACCAACAGAAAGACGCGTGCCCGACCATCGTCTCGCGGCAGCATCCAGACAGCCGTCCCAATCATGATCACCATGGCGGTCAAGGCAGCAAGCTGCATCAGCAGCATGCCGGCACCAATCTCGCCCCCAATGACAAGCATTGCAGCAAGCAGCCCTATCGCGGTAAAAAAGACAATCAAGCCCCGACTGAAGCGCGGCATTCTCTGTGCCAGCCCCAGTTGCATGTCGCTGTAGAACACTCCAACAGGCAGGGCCGCGCACAAGACCAGGCTCAGCCAATAATCCGACAGCCATCCCGGCAAACCAAGGGTCTGCTGTGCCAGGCCGGAAGTCAGCCACTCGCTTTGCAAGGCAAGTCCCACATAGACCACATACCAAACATTGACCGCTTCGCGTGTCTTCAGCCAGAACAAAGCGTGGAACAGGATCAGCAGCAGGCCGAAGCCAAGGCCCAGCCCGTAATAAAAGCTTTCGCGCTGCGATTCGGCTCCGTGCAACTCCGGTGTGGCGATGTCCAGGCGCGTCGTCAGCGCATTGCGAGTCTGTACACGCAACAAAAGTGACTCAGGCTCAGCGCTATCCAGTTGCAGCGGCAGCACCGGGCTCCTGGCATCGATAGGCCAAGACCGGCGGTCCTGTTCTTCGCCTGAGCGCTGCACCAACTGCCAATTTCCGTAGCGATCACGCCGATACAAACGGACATCGTCGAGCAACGCACTGCTGAACTTCAGCAGCCACCGCGTCTGAGCCTCTTCGCTGCGTTGCACATTCAGGCGCAGCCAGACCGCATCATCGGTATAACCCAGCTTCACCGAGCCGGGCAGCGCCCGCCACGAAGTCGCTCTGGCCGCCGTATCGGCATCCATCAATCCGCCTGAGTCGCGTAAAAGCGCCAGATAACCACCGGTCGATATACTGCTGGCGGCATCAAGCTGCAGCACAGGCTGAGCACTGGCAGGGGTGCCTGCGGCCAGCAGCAGGGCAGCCAGCAGCGCCCACCACCAGTGCCGAACCAGCCGCGCCATTGGAAACGATATCAGGGTCCACATCGGCGCAGATTATCGGCGTACGCGCGATGCGCGTCAGGAATGCGAAGGCGCCCGTCTGAAGCACAATACCGGTCGGCGCTCAGAATTGCTCAGATTGGCACTTGCCCCGCAACTTACCCTAGACCCATGCTTGATGTGATCTTGCTCGAAGACGAGGCGGTGCTGCGTGACGAGTTGTGTGACTTTCTCAGTGGCTGCGGCTACCGCGTTGACGCCGAGTCCTCGCTGGAGGGTTTTCGCCAGCGCTTTGACCCCGCCCGCCACGCTATTGCCCTGCTCGACTTGGGACTTCCCGATGGCGATGGCCTGAGCTTGATTCAGGAACTGCGTGCACGCGGTGAACAGTTAGGCATCGTGGTGCTCAGCGCGCGCGGCAGTGCACGCGACCGTGTCAGCGGGCTGGATATCGGAGCAGACCACTACCTTCCCAAAACCTCGGATCTGGACGAACTGGCTGCAACCCTCTCAGCGCTGTCCAGGCGCCTGAATGCACCCAACACCAGCCTGGCAGACACCTGGGTGCTGAAGCCTGGACCCCGAAGCTTGCATCCACCAGGAGGGCCGACCATTGCTCTGTCCGAGCAGGACTTAACCGTTTTGCATGAACTAATGCGCCATGCTGGCAGTATCGTTAGTCGCAGACAGATCATTCAAGCACTGGACGAAGACTTTCTCAGCTACGACCAGCGACGACTGGACACCCAGATGCGCCGCCTGCGCCGCAAGGTCGATGAATGCAGTGGACTGACCTTGCCGATCAACACGGCGCGAAATATGGGCTATCGCTTTCACGCGAAGGCTCTCGTCAGCCTCTGAGCCACAAAAGCCCCATAGAAATTCTCCTGCGGCACGCAAACCGGTCGCTCTTGCTCAGAATCACTCAGATTGGCGGCCGTCAATGCGCTTATAACCAGCTGCCAGGCAGCCAACGCACCCTCTCGGGCCATTCATCAATGACTCGATGATCGCGCGCTGCCGAGCGCTCCGTCAGACCGTGTCGCCACACCTACTGGTCGGCTAACGCCCCATCATGCATCGCTCCCTTCTTCTGACCGCAGGCATCGCCTGCTGCCTGGCCTTTTCAGCCTCTGCTCAAGCCATCACCGATTTCCCCTCCGGACTGCCGGCGGCTCTGCGCAGCATGCTGCAGAACCACCCTGCACTGGCTGGCAAGCAAGCACAAGTTCGAGCCAAGGAGTCCGCCGCCGATGGCGCGCGTGCCGCACGTTACCCCACGCTCAGCACCTCGATCGGCACCGGTCAGAATTCAGGCTATAGCGGCGCCAGTACCGCCACGATCAGCGCTAGACAACCCTTATGGGCATTTGGCCGTATCGACAACGCAATCGCCTATGCAGACCAGGACATTCAGGTGCAGCAAGCCGATGCCTGGTTCACCGTGAGGCAGTTGCTGGAAGAAACCGCCGTCAGCTACTCCAATGTACAAGGTGCGCGCGAACGCCTGGCCGTGGCGGAGCAAAGCGTGCTTCGCCATCAGGAATTACAGCAACAAATCCAGCGCCGGGCCACTGGCGGGCTGGCTTCCACGGTGGATGTCAGCATGGCGCAGAGTCGCCTGCTACAAGCCCGAGCTCAGCGCGAGACCGCCGCAGCCGATCTGCGCAATGCAGAGGCTGCGCTGCAGGCGTTGACCCAGTTGACGGTGGCCAGCGATCTGCCAGCGCCTTCCTTCATGGTTGATCTGCCAGGCGACCCGACGATCAGCGAGCAGGTATTGGAACAAAGTGCGCCTGTGCGCCTGCGTGAGGCCATGGTGACGCTGGCCGAAGCCGATGTGCAACGCGCACGTACGGCCACCATGCCTACCGTGCTGCTGGAGGCTGGACGCAATCAGGTCGCAAGGCTGCCCAATCAAACCAGCAGCACCACACTCAACATCGTCATGCAAGCCAGCCTGGAAGGTATGGGCTTGGCCAATCAGGCGCAGCAGCGAGCTGCATTGGAACGCGTAGAAGCCGCGCGCCAGGACTTGGCCCAGCAGCGCCACGAGCAGCAGATCCAGCTGCGCCAGTTGCTGGACCGCCGCGCTTCCGACCAGACCTTGCTGGCCGGTTATGCCGAATCGGTGATGACGCTGGAGAACACCCTGGCATCGTTTCGCCGCCAATACGAATCCGGCTACAAAAGCTGGCTCGACGTGCTCAATGCCGTACGCGAGCTGGCAGACCAGCAAATGCAGCAAGCCCAGGTGCAAGCCAGCTGGCGCGTCAACAGCCTTCGCCTGTCGGCCCGCATGGGTCGGCTGGATGAACCCGGTGCCATGCCGGCAATGCCCTCGCAACCCCGATAAGCTCCAATGAAACCCGTATCCCTGCCCGAACTGCAGGCCCTGCTGGGCAAACTGCGTATCAGTGCCAACACCGCAGAGCTGGCCCAGGCTCACGGCCACACATTGAAAACCCGGGCACAAACCCACCCGTTGGAACAGTTGCGACAACTGCTGAGCGACGCTGGCTTGAAAGACATCCAGGCGGCCATCCTGCCCTGGCGCCGTCTGGATCCGCGCCGGCTACCGGCATTGCTCTGGCTCGAAGAGCAATGGTGGCTTGCCGAGCGTCCGGCTCCTGGGCGGATCACACTGAGCCGTGACGGTGCCGCACCACGCGAATGCACTGAAGACGCCTTGCACGAAGCCGAGGTGCTGTGGTTGCGCGGCCCGACAAGACACAGTAGCGACGATGCACAAGAAGGCCAAGGCAACCCGGCGCTGCGTATGGTCTGGCACGAACTGCTGCGCAGCCGGGGCTGGATTCCACGCGTGGTCATGGCCACGTTGCTGGTAAACCTGCTGGCCATCCCGACCTCCATCTTCGCCATGCAGGTCTACGACCGCGTCGTTCCCACCATGGCCTACGCGACCCTGGCCACGTTGACCGTAGGCATGCTGCTGATGGTAGGCCTGGACTGGCTGCTCAAGACCTTGCGCGCCCATATCCTGGACAGCGTGACCTGCGGCATGGATCAGCGCCTGTCCCAGCGGGTCTATGAACATCTGCTGCGCTTACAGCTCGATCAACAGCCGCGCAGCCTGGGCACGCTGGCCGCGCAGGTCGGCGCACTGGACTCGGTACGGCAGTTTTTTTCCTCCAGCATCATCTTCGCACTGGTGGATTTACCATTTGCGCTGCTCTTCATCGGCCTCATCGCCCTGATCGGCGGCCATATCGGCTGGGTCTATGCAGGCATATTGCCCGTGGCATTGCTGATAGGCCTGTACACCCGGCTGCGCCTGCGTCGGTTGACCCGCCAGCAGATGATGCGCAGCAACGAGCGCCAGGGCCTGCTGGTAGATAGCATTCGGGGCGCGGAAAGCATACGTGCCAGCCATGCTGGCTGGCGTTTCGCCCAGGACTGGCAAAAGCTGAGCCAATCGATTGCCGGCTACAGCATCCAGCAAAAATCTCTGACTCATTTCAGTGCCACTACCACGGCCAGCCTGTCCACGCTGGCCTATGTAGCAGCCATCGTCGTTGGCGTCTGGCAGGTTGAAGCCGGACATCTGACCATGGGCGGCATGATCGCCTGCAGCATCCTGGGCGGGCGCGTCATCGCTCCCATCGCCCAGGGCGTGCAATATCTTGTGCAGTGGCAGCAGGTCAGCGAATCGCTGCAAATGGTCAACGGCCTGCTGAAACTCAACCCCGAGCGCCGCCCTCAGCAGACCTTGCTTCTGCCCGAGCGCCAGCCCGAAACATTGGCCGTGGAGCAGTTGCGCTTTGCCTTCCTCCACTCCCCGCTTCAGCTGCTGAATCTGCCACGTCTCGAATTCAAGTCCGGCGAGCGCGTACTGCTGCTTGGCCCCGTGGGCGGCGGAAAATCCACGCTGCTCAAGGTGCTGGCCGGCCTGTATCGCCCTAGCGAAGGCCGCGTGCGCCTGGGCGATGCCGACCTGTGGGAGATAGACCCCCAGATCGTCAGCACCCAAGTCGGATACCTGCCTCAGAGCGTTCAATTGTTCAAGGGTACGTTGCGCAGCAATCTGGCGCTGTCCGGTGCCGTCAGTGATTCCGCCATGCTTGAAACCGCGCGCGCCCTTGGTCTGGACCAGATCGCGGCGGGCAGCCCGCAAGGCATGGATATGGAAATCAGCGAAGGCGGCGAAGGCCTGTCCGGCGGGCAACGCCAGCTCGTGGGTCTGGCCCGCGTGCTGATGGCGCGTCCCCGCATCTGGCTGCTCGATGAACCCACGGCCTCGTTGGACGGAGATGCTGAGGCGCGCGTCTGGCAGCAGTTGCAGCAGTTGCTGCGCCCCGAAGACATACTCATCGTTTCCACACACCGGCCCATGGCTGCCATGCCTCTGGCCACCCGCGTCATCGTGCTGCAGCAGGGACAAGTCAGCCGCGATGGTCGGCCTGACCAAGTCATGCCAGGTCTGATGGCCCGTGCTGGCGGTGCCCCGATCACTACGCCCGCCACGCCCTCCGCTGCAGCAGCACCTCAGCAACCCTCGGCGCTGCAGTTGCGGCAAGTACGGGTGCAGCCCCAGACCGCGACGCCTGCCCCCACCACCAGCACCCCGGCTGCAACGCCTGACGCCATGGCTGCACAGACGCAGGAGTAATGCATGCCCATAGACCTGTTTGAAGAAGAGAGCGCTGACTCAGCCCGCGTGCAGCGCCTGAAAAACTACCACCAAAGCCGTGCAGCAGCCGGTCTGATCTGGGCCATTGCGCTGGTCCTGCTCGGATTTGTGCTGTGGGCCATGTTTTTCCAGATCGACGAAGTCGCCAAGGCGCGCGGCGAGGTCATTGCCAGCAGCCGGGTGCAAATCATCCAGTCCGTGGACGGCGGCGTGTTGTCCGAACTGAATGTCAGAGAAGGCGATCAGGTGCGCGCCGGCCAACTGCTGGCTAGGCTGGACCCCACGCGGCTGGAAGCGGCCGCGGGCGAAGTCGATGCCCGCATTGCCGGCCTGCAGGCCCGGATTGCCAGACTGCGCGCCGAAGCCATGGGGCTGAGCGCACCGCAGTTCCCGATCCAGACCAGCACCGTTTTGCGCGAGCAGGCTGCCATCGAACGCGCGCTGTTCCTCCAGCGTCGCCAGGGCCTGCAGGAAGACCTGCGCACGTTGCAAACCGCTGTGGATCTGGCTCGCAAGGAGCTGGTGCTGGTCGAAGGGCTGCAGCGCTCCGGTGACGTCAGCACCGCCGAAGCGCTGCGCGCCCAGCGTGGCGTGAACGAAGCCGAGGCCAGACTCATTGGCCGGCGCAACAAATTCCTGGAGGATGCCCGCGCCGACCTGAGCAAAGCCGAGGACGAGCTGAGCCAGGTCAGCCAGTTGAGAACCCGCCGCCGTCAGGAAGTGCATGACAGCATCTTCACCGCTGCCGGCTCCGGCATCGTCAAGAACGTGCGCGTCACCACTCTGGGCGGCGTGTTGCGGGCGGGCGAGGAAATCATGCAGATCGTGCCCCAGGACGACGCACTCATCCTTGAAGCCAAGGTGCTGCCCGCCGACATTGCACGCGTGCGCGTGGGCCTACCAGCCACGGTGCGGCTGGACCCGTTCGACTACACCATCTATGGTTCCGTGCAGGGCGAGGTGACCTATGTCAGCGCCGACACGCTCAAGGAAAACACCCCGCGCGGCGAAGAAATTTACTACCGCGTTCACGTACGCCCACAGGCGCCCAAGCCGGGCCAGCCTGTGGTCAGCAGCACCGGCCGCACGCTGGAAATCCTGCCCGGCATGACCGCTCAGTTGGACATACGCACCGGCGAGCGCACACTGATGAACTATCTACTCAAGCCGCTGAACAAGACGCTCAGCGAGTCCTTCAAGGAACGCTAGATTGCAGAGCACGCAGATGCGTTGTCTCCATTCATGGCAACGCGGCCCCCTGTGCCAATCAAGGCGGTGCGCATGGCTCTGCCGCAGGCGATCCGGATGCGTGGCGCCTAGTCGCAGCAACCATGCCACCCGTATGCCCGTTGGGCTGCACTATCTATCAGGCAGGAGGGTCTCCTGCCTTTTTCATTTCCCCTCACGACTGCAGCTTTGCGCCAACCTCCTTGGCACTTGGTTCAATCGCCTGCTGCCAGAAGGCGCAGCTTGCTCCCTCAACTCTTTGAATCGTTGATCGATCAACGACCTTGGCGCGAGCCATGCCGAACAAAGCAGAGCATGCAGCGAGCGCTCAATGGCATGGAAATACTTATAAAAATAGCGCCCAACGCTTTTCAATAAAGCGTTGGGCGCTATCAAAAAAAATGGCAACGAAATACCGGCGTCGTACAGACTGAAATCAAGCTGGCATGATCGGTACGAAGAAGGTCAGGTGCTCCTCGAAATTAAAGCTCGCACCGACATTGATAGCCAGATCCAGTGTGTTGCTTTCGCCTGGCTTGCTGTACCAAGCGTTTATCCCTTCAACGTTCGCACTCACGCGCAGCGTGGCATCAAAACCGCTCGGGGAATAGTGCCTGACTTCTCTGAAATCGTTGCCTGCAGCGGTTTGCATCCACCAAGGACCATAATTCTGATTCAGTTCCCCCATGTCCAATCCCATGGCCGTGTTGCCGTAAACGGTGCGGTCATCCATGACCACTTGCAGGAAGTCATTGGCGCCCAAACCATTCAGGTCCAACGTGGGGGCAACAGCGCTCATGAACTTCACTGTCCAGATATCGTGATCCAGATTGATGGCATGGCCGCTGCCATCTTGAAGGCCGTTAATCACGGCACTGCCCGTCACGCCATGGAAACCCGGTGTACCTTTGGCGGCCTCGGTGTACTCCCAACCCATGGCGCCCTTGGTCACCAAAGCAGTGTCGCCCTGGCTGAACACCCCATTCGCGTCCTGATCCACATACACGCCATCGCTGTACACCATCAAGGTACGGCTCAAGGGTTCCCCGGCAGTCACCGCAAAATTCAGTGTCGTGCTGTCGCTAATGCCCACATAGCCATTGCCTGCTGCATCCTTGAGCGCTCCACTGTCCACTTCAATGTGGTAACGCGCGCCGGCCCACAAATCGCTGCTCGGGTTGATTGTCACTGTCGCGCCGTTGATGCTGACCTGATTGCTGTCGGTCACATCGATGCTCAGCGACTGGTTCGAATTGTCCTCATTGACGATGCGGATAGAGCCTGTACCCGCCAGCACGGCCTCGGAGAAGGTCAGCACGATATTGGCCCCAGCATCCACGTTGCCCGCTCCATCGGCGGGACTGGCTTCCGTCAGCGTAGGCGCCGTGTCGTCCACATTGTTGATGGCCAGCGTCACCAACTGCTGGCTATGGTTGCCCGCCAAATCGGTAGCCACCACCGTGAAGCTGTAGCTGGCTTTGGTCTCGTAATCCGGATTGCCTGTCAGCGTGACCTGCCCGGTCGCTGAGTCGATGCTGAACGCGGCTGCATCACCGCAGGCCTTCAAGCTGAAAACCACGGTGTGATCGTCGTTGGCCGCTGCGCTGTAGACCACTTGGCCGGCACCGCTGTTCTCGTCGATAGCGGCAGCAACGGTCTCGGAGCTGAAGACAGGATTGTGCGCATCAAGCGTGAACTCCAGGCTAGCGACGCCTGAGGTATTGCCGGCCGCATCGCGCTGGCGCACTTCCACGGCATATGCGCCGTCCACAACGGGTGCCGCATAGGAGGTGCTCCAGTCGCCAAATGCGCCAGAGCCTTCCTTGAGGCGGTACTCCACCACAAAGCCAGAGAGGTTCCCCGCGACGGTCAAGGCTGCGCTGCTGGTAATGCCGTCGCTGCCGTCAGTCCCCGTGTCTTGGCTCAGCGCGACTTGAGGTGTAGGAATAGGCTGCACAACCACGCTATAGGGTGCGGAAGCGATAGAAGTATTGCCTGCGATATCCGTCTGGCTCACGCTCAGCAGATATTCGCCGGGCTCCAGGGACTCGGTCCAGGTAAAAGACCATTTGCCATTCGCATCGGCAGTCGCCTGGCCGATAGGCGTGTTGCTGCCCTGCAATGCAATGGTGATACGAGCATGGGCTTCAGCACCCGAACCGCTCAGTTGGAGATCATGCGAAGCGTAGGTTGAAACAGCGTTGGTCCCCTTGCCGGTGTTGATCTGCTCGTCTGCCAAACGCACGGCAAAAGTCACATCGTTGCGGAAATAGCGGATGGTACCGCCCTGGTCACCCATCAGAAAATCGGCATCACCATCGCCGTCTATGTCCCCAGCTGCAGCAAAGGGAACATTCAACTGCAAATCCTTGAACGGGTTGTTTTCGACCTCCGGGACAAACTCTCCCTGACCGTTGCCTTGATACAACCAGATCTTGTTGTCCTTGCCAAAAACAGCGAAGTCCAGCTTGCCGTCACCATTGAAATCCCCCAGGTACGGGATAGAGAAGCCGGATCCACTGACTCCTTCAAGGCTGTTGAAGGGATTAGCTGCGCCACTGACCTGCGTGAAGACACCATTACCTTCATTGCGCCAAAGCTGAATGGCCTCCCCACTATTCGCCCACTGTCCCACTAGCAGATCTTCGTCACCATCGCCGTCTATATCTCCGGCTGCCAAAAATGCATAACCGGGACGATGGATGCTAGCAAAGGGGTTGTTACTGCCTGTTTGCTCAGTGAATTGCGGTTGGCTGGCGGTTCCTGTGTTCTTGAAATACTTGACCGTTCCTTCGGAACCACCGCTCATGCCACTAGTGACGCCGACCAACATGTCCTGCAAGCCATCACCATCCACATCCAGCAAAGCAGGGAATGAGTAATCGGCGCCTGTCTCACTCCCAGCCATCGGGTCGTTGCCCCCGATAGCCTGCACAAAGCTGCCATCTTCCTGCTGAAAATAGGTGCGAACCAAATTGGGGCGGCTAATCATCCCTACCACCAGATCGAGTCGACCATCACCATTCAGATCGCCCAGCGCTGGAAATGCCCACAGGCCAGTGGATACGCCCGCAAAAGGATTATCCACACCGGTCTGCTGGTTAAGCTGTCCCTCTCCGATCAACTGCTTGGCAACGCTGTCCAGCGTCAAATTCAGTGCCGCACTGGTCGTACTGGTATGGCCTGCACCGTCGGTCAACGTGGCCGTCAAACTCTTGGTGCCATCCCCCCCCAGACTGCTGGTGGCAATGTCCACATAACCAGCCAAAATATCATCCGCCGTCAGGGTTGCGGTACCCACCGGAGTCGATCCGCCCAGAAACACCTTGACCACATCACCTGCAACTGCGGCCGTGGCACCACTGCCTAGCAAAGACACCCGCAGTGTGGGAGCCGAAGCACTGGTAATACCATCATTATCGAAACGCCCGCTATCGCTGCCCGCCAGTAGTTGAAGAGCCGGCGCAGCCGGCGCAGTGGTATCGAGCGTGAACTCCAAGCGTCCGGATTCGGAAACATTGCCGGCTGCATCGAACTGACGCACCTCTACGGTGTAACGACCGTCAACTGTAGGAGCCACATAGTTCGCGGACCAGTCAGCGAAGTCCCCCGAGTCAAGTTTGATACGGTACTCAACCAGTGCTCCCGATTCGGTGCCACTGGTACTGAGCGCCGCATTGCTGGTGACCCCATCAGCACGGCCGGTATCGCTGACAAGACTCAGGGCCGGAGCTGCAGGTGCCTCGGTATCGACTCGATAGGCCGATTCATCCTCCAACGCTGGATGACTCAACAGCGCATGGTTGCCAGCTGCGTCCTTGAGCACGCCGCGATTGAGTTGCAATGCATCGGCAGGTATGGCTATGCCGTCTGCGTCAACATCGCCGGCCTGAACGACATATTGAAAAACCAGGCTGGCCGTTCCGCCGCCGGAGACATAGCCGGCATAGACCGTGTTGCTTCCCAGGTTGAGCGCAATGCGCGGCACGCCGTTCGTGGTATCCACCAGAGTGTCTTCACTCATGGTCACAGTCACATTGACAATATCACCGGCATTCAGCGTGTTGTTCTGCACACCCGTTGCAGCAATGCTGACAGCGCTCACCGTTGGAGGCATCTCCTCCACATCGCCGATCGCCAGCGTCACATTCTTCTCGCTGTGGTTGCCCAGCGCATCGGTGGCTACCACGGTGAATTGATAGCTGGCCTTGGTTTCGTAGTCCGGGCTGTCGGTCAGCGTGACCTTGCCGGTAGCTGCATCAATGCTGAAGGCGGCGGCATCGCCGCCTGCGGCCAGGCTGTAGCTGACCGCATGGGCATCGCTGGCCTGGGCGGTGTAGACCACTTGGCCGGCACCGCTGTTCTCGGCAATCGCCTCTGCGANGNNGC
>NZ_CBCSIW010000030.1:35902-38250 GCF_965139575.1 Comamonas aquatilis
CCAGGCTGTAGCTGACCGCATGGGCATCGCTGGCCTGGGCGGTGTAGACCACTTGGCCGGCACCGCTGTTCTCGGCAATCGCCTCTGCGATGGCGCCCGAGCTGAACACGGGTGGGTTTTCATCCACATCACCGATGGACAGGGTCACCACCTGCTGGCTGTGGTTGCCCGCCGCATCGGTGGCCACCACGGTGAATTGATAGCTGGCCTTGGCTTCGTAGTCCGGGTTGCCGGTCAGTGTGACCTTGCCGGTTTGGGCATCAATGCTGAAGGCGGCGGCATCGCCGCCTGCGGCCAGGCTGTAGCGGACGCTGTTGGAGTCCATGGCCACAGCTTGGTAGACCACTTGACCCGCGCCACTGTTTTCCTCGATAGCGGTAGCCGTAGCGCTTGCACCGGAGCTGAACACGGGTGCAAAAGTATCGACGATACCTCCCACGCCCCCGGTAGGATTGTCTTGGTCAGTACCTGGAATCTGGCCCACTTTGGAGCCTTCGATCAGCAAGTCCTGAGCCTCTTTGCTTATCACAGTCGTGCCGCCACTTGTGGTGATGCCGGCGAGTACCTTGTCCAGAGTGTCCTGCACCTTACCTGTACCGTTCTTGTCGGCACCCGAGAAGGCCGACAACAGCGAGCCATAAGTTTCGCCAGCGCTCAGACCATCGCCGGGGTTGTATTGACCACCATTGGTGGGAATGACGGGGGTGTGCAGCACATCGTCCACGCCAAATACCTTGCTAATGGCACTGGCGGCCTGGCTGACCTGCCCCGCTGTCAAAGGACTGGGATTCTCAGGCGTGCCGCCTGCTGCCTCCTGAGCCTTGGTGTAGGCGATGGTGGTGAGTACGTTGACATTCAGACTCAGCGTGGAGTTGGGCGTGGTGATGACACCCATGGAGTAAAGGTTGGTATCCAGATCCTTGCCTATGCCCGTAGATTCGTCCAAGTAATCGGAGGCGATGCCGCCATTGATCAGCTTGACGATGACCGCTCCCTGATAGTCCTTGACATCCACAGTCACCGTGCCGTCGTCGCCGAGCTTGCCGGTACCCAGCAAGGTCTTGCCATCGGCCTGGTAAATATTGACGCTCAAATCGTTGTCTTTGAGTGCCGGTCCACCCACAAAGCTGAGCGTGACCAGGTTGTGCACACTGGCAGTAGCGACGGCTGCCGAACCGCCGCCGCCACCGGCTGCCAACAGACCGGCACTACCCGCGCCCACGCCCGCAAGCCAGCCCACGCTGGCCGAATCCTGCGGAACATAGGTCACCAGATCACCTTTGAGCCCGGCCAGTGGCTGCTCCAGCCCAGGGTGGGTCGATACCATACCGGCCAGCGCTTCAGGGCTGCCATGGGCATACAGCACGGTACTGCCGTCGGCCAGTCCCGTACCGTCTTTGGCTGAGGCGGTGAGCTGCCAGCCCTGAGACGTATCGCCGGCCAGCGTAACTGCACAGTCAGCGCCGGACTTGCATTCGGTGAAGTAATCCTGCAGCGTCAGCCGCGTTCCGTCCGCATAGTCCAACTGTAAGTCTGCGCCGCTACGCTGAGCCACCACGTCGCCAGCCAGTTCATCGCCAGCATCACCCTCACGGCGCTTGAGAACGCGGTAACTTTCGCCAGACACAGCCTTGTGCGCTTGGGCCTGGCCGGTTTGCAAGATAACTTCACCTTTGCGGGTGCTGAGTTTGTATTGAGTCTTGGCGGTGGTTTTGTTCATGATGCACGGGTTGGCTGAACGACGGGCTCCATGGGACTTCGCAGGCAGATCAAGGCCCGTGGACATTCCTCAACTCGCGAACGCCCATCCCACAGCTACATTTAGTTGCAGAGTAACAATATATTTAAAAATGAAACTAAGCATTTCTAAGCTCTGCAATCCAGGTTTGCTGCTGATTTCTCAGCGCACGGAACTTGCTCGAAGATGCTTTAGCTCATCGCGGGCAAAATTCCGCATAGATGGGCTAACTCATCACTTGGAACCGCTGCACTCGAGTTCGTGACTGCCCGCACTCGAGTGCACTCAACTGACCTCACAGCTGCGATATCACGCCTACCCTTCCCCCTCAGCAATCTGTATGCGTCAGCTCAACGGCAACGAACTTTGCTGCAAACCACACTGTTCTTTTCAACAAAGCTCGTCACTTTCGCGCTCGGGCTCTTCTCCAGTAGTCACTCGCCCAATAAGCTGAAAAACATTGCTCTCAGCCCCCTTTCGTTGGGTAAGATGTTAATTTCCACGCAAAACTGACCCGCCGGAGGTGCGGATAAAAACTTGGACTGGTTTTATGCGGCTAGGCCAAGCTTGTGCCGGTATTCCACAGGACTTAAACGTCCCAGAGATACTT
>NZ_CBCSIW010000031.1:0-37007 GCF_965139575.1 Comamonas aquatilis
ACATTCGAGCCGCAATCCTCAATCGGTTTACTGAACTGGGCTGCCCGCAGACGGTGGCTGTGGCGTAGCCACGTCTGGGGTTGGGGAAATCTGGCCTGGGGCTGATTTATGCAACAACGCCGTAGATTACAAGAAGAGAAAAATATCGTTGTGGGAGTGGGATGTGCTGCAACAAGGCAGCATTCCTATCTTCCCTGCGCCGAATTGATAGCGGTCGAAGTCATCTAGGAAAGCGTTTTCAATGTCCTATCGCTATGGCTCGCTCGAAAGATTGACTTGCACACAGTCGGATAGGTATTGCGGAATCGTCCGAGCGTTATAGCGGGGCGTGGCGGCTCTTACCACGTTGACCCGATCGCCCCCAACGAATGATCGGACAATCACAATGCGTTCGATGCAGACTGGCTGAAGCAACGCTTACTGGCACAGGGTTGCGAAGTGGTGATTGCGCAAAAATCCAATCGCCGAGAGCCTTTACCCATTGATATGGAGGTCTACAAATGGAGGCATTTGATCGAGAACTTCTTTTGCAAGCTCAAAGAGTTCAAGCGCATTGCAATGCGCAGCGACAAGACTGACAGCAGCTTCGCTGCTGTTATCACGTTGGCATCTGCAGTGATCAGCTCTCGCTAAATCTCAACAACCCCTAGTTTGTTGGTTAAGCATTTCAATGTGCAGTTAATTTAATCGCTGTAATTCACAGCCGCCGCCGACCAAGGCCACCGAGCTGGCCGTGTGATGTGGTGCTGCAAACGGGCGCTGCCGCCACTGCGCCGGCGTGAAGCGGCCGCTGAGACTGGCAATGGCTGCCGCTTCCAGCGCTTCTTCATCCGTCATGGGCGGCAGCAAGGCAGAAAAGCGCTGGGCCAACATGGATTTTCCAGAGCCTGGCGGGCCTACCATCAAGACGCCATGTGCGCCAGCTGCTGCAATTTCAAGAGCGCGCTTGGCATGGCACTGGCCGCGTACTTCGCGCAGATCCAGAGTCTGAGGGGCGGCCACGGCCTCGGTGGGTGTCATGCGCTGCCAGCCTGCTTCCTGCGTCAGCTCCGGGTCTCCCTCCTGAGGCGCTGCATGGGCCATGAACTGCCGTGCCACATCCAGCAGATGCCGGGCGCAAAACACTTCGGTGCCGGCGACAAAAGCCGCTTCCTGAGCGCTCTCGGGCGGCAGCACCAGGCGCGTGTGCTGCTGCTGGCGCTGCAAGGCCAGCGCCGTGGCCAGGGCACCGCGCACGGGACGCAGCGCGCCGGTCAGGGACAGTTCGCCCGCAAACTCATAGTCGGCCAGGCGGCTGGCTTCAATCTGCCCGCTGGCGGCCAGAATGCCCAGGGCAATCGGCAAGTCAAAACGCCCAGAGTCCTTGGGTAGGTCGGCGGGAGCCAGGTTGACGGTGATGCGCTGGTTGTTGGGAAATTCCAGCCCCGCATTGAGTATGGCGGCCCGCACGCGCTCGCGGGCTTCCTTGACTTCCACGTCGGCCAGACCCACCAGCGTGAACGAGGGTAGACCATTGGCCAGATGCACTTCCACCGTGACGCGCGGCGCCTGCAGGCCCAGCAAGGCACGACTCTGAACTAAGGCAAGTCCCATAAGTCCCTCGATCCGCATTGAAGGCCCTAGGGTAGGCGCAAGCCTTGCACACAGGCAAGAGGGTGAGCACAGGAAGAGTGCAAACCTTCAGCGCGCTGTGTCGTCTCGCGGCGGCGGCCGTGGCGTCAAGCGCCCGCGTCTACGCTCCGCTTTGGGAAACTCGCCTTGCTGCTGCATCAGGGCGGCCCGCGCCCCTATGCGGGCAAACATCTGCGACAGCAGCTGCAGCTCGGCATCGCTGATGTCGCCGAGCAGCTCCTGATTGATCTGTCGCACCTGGGGAAACAACTGGGTGTGCAGGGCCAGACCGGCGGCCGACAGCTGCACCAGCGCCTGGCGCCCGTCTCCGGCAATGCCCTGCTTTTGCAGCAGGCCCTTGGCGATCAGGGTGGAGATGGTGCGCGAGGTGCGGGTACGGTCCAGCTGTGCATGTTCTGCCAGCTGTGAAGGCTGCATAGGCCCTTGGTCGGCCAGCAGACCGATGAGTCGCCATTCACGCCGGGTGATGCCAAAACCTCCCTCGCACATGCGTACCACCATGGAGCCTGCCGAACTCATCAGCCGGGCCAGGTGATAGAGAAACAAGTCGTCCAGCTTGGATGCTTGCCGCCATGGGTGGCTTGGTTCCTTGGGCATGAGGCTCTGTGGGTTTTCTCTAGGGATGATGGATTAGATTCATTATCCAGGCACTGCTTACAGTGGCTCCAAAGACATCTACAGGAGACACCATGCCTTGCTTTCGTATGACCCGCCGTACCTTGGGAATGCTGGGAGCAGCAACCTTGCTGGTCGCTCAATGGGGGGTGGGGGCCCAGGCTTCCGATGCCTGGCCTACCAAGCCCATACGCATCATCGTGCCCAACCCGCCCGCCGGCCCTTCCGACATCGCCATCCGTCCCCTGGCTGCGGCGGTGCAAAAAGTGCTGGGCCAGCCGGTGATTGTGGAAAACAAGCCCGGCGCCAACGGCAATATCGGCGCCGCCGAAGTCGCAAGGGCTCCGGCCGACGGCTACACCTGGTTCTGGGCCATGGACCCGGTGCTCACGGTCAACAAGCACATCTACAAGAACCAGGGCTATGCCGGTGATGCAATCGTGGTGCTCAATGCGGCGGCCCGGTTCTCGCAGACACTGATTTGCAACCCCGCCCTGGGCTTCAAGTCCGTCAAGGACATGGTGGACGCCACCCGTACCCGGGAGCTGACCTATGCCACCGGCGGTGCCGGCTCGCCCGGCCATCTGGTGATGGAGTCCTTGCTTTCCGCCACAGGCACAAAAATGGTGCATGTGCCTTACAAGGGCCCGGCGCCCGCCATGCAGGATCTCATGGGCGGTCAGGTCGACTGCGGCTTTCTGGCTGCGCCCACGGTGCTGCCCCAGATCCAGAGCGGCCGCGTGACGGCGCTGGCCACTTCGGGCAAGACGCGCTCTGCGCTGCTGCCCCAGTTGCCCACGATTGCCGAATCCGGCTATCCGGAGTTTGATGGCACGTTCTGGCTCTTGCTGGCTGCGCCCAAGGGGATTCCGCCCGAGATCCAGAAGCGCTTTCTGGATGCCATGGCCCAGGCCATTCGCTCGCCTGGGCAGCAGGAAAAGGTCAAGTCCGTGGACATAGAGATGGTGGGCAGCACGCCCGAGCAGGCGCAACAGAAAGCCAGAGAGCTGTCGGACAAATGGGGCGCTCTGGTGCGCAAGATCAAGCTGACGGCGGAGTAGGGCGATGAACGAAAACGGCATGAAAAAGCGCTCCGGTACCGCCCGCCCGGCGCCTTACACTGCCAGTTTTGTTGATGAAGAATAACTTTCGCGCGAGTGGTTCGCCGTAAAGGACAAGGAGATGGTCGCAATGCAAAGAAGAACCTTGGGCAAGTGGGCAATCGGCGCCGGGTTGGTCGCCGGTTTGCTGGGTACAGGTGTGGTGCAGGCGCAAGCCGTGGCGCCGCTGTTTCCGGGCAAGACGCCTTTGCGCATCGTGGTGGGCTACCCGCCCGGCGGTGCCACCGATCGCGTGGCCCGCATCGTGGCCGACAAGTTGCAGAACAAACTGGGCAGCCCCGTCATCGTGGAGAACAAGCCCGGCGCGGGCGGCCGTCTGTCGGCCCAGTACGTCAAGAACGCCCCTGCCGCGCAGCCCGCGATTTTGCTGGCCAATCCTGCCGTGATGGTGGTGGCGCCGCTGGTGTTTGCTGACTCCGGCTACGACCCCGAGAAAGACTTCAGGCCCATCAGCGAAGTCAACCGTTATGACTTCGGTCTGGCAGTTGCCAGCGCCGTGCCGGTCAAAGAGCTGTCCCATTTGTTTGCCTGGCTCAAGGCCAATCCGGAGCGCGCCAATTTCGGCGTGCCCGCCACCGGCAGCCTGCCGCACTTTTTTGCGCTGATGCTGGGCGAGAGCGCCAAGGTTCCGGTCGAAGTGGTGGGCTACAAGGGCTCGGCTCCACTGCTGACCGATCTGATGGGCGGTCAGGTGCCGATTGCCGTCGATACCCTGGACACCCAGATTCCCCAGCATGAAGCCGGCAAGCTGCGGATACTGGCCGTCTCCGGCGACAAACGCAGCCCCATGGCGCCCGAGATTCCCACGCTCAAGGAATTGGGCGTGAACCTGGTCGGCACCGGCTGGAACACCTTGTTTGCGCCGCAAAGCATGGCGCCCGCCACGGTGCAGCGCCTGTCCGAGCTGGTGCAGGAGGTGATGAAGGAGGCCGATACGCAGCAGAAATTTGCGGCCTCCAAGCTGGATCCCGTGGTCAGCAGCGCCCAGGAGACCGAGCGCATGCTCAAGGCCTATCGGGCGCAATGGGCGCCAGCGGTCAAACGTTCAGGATTCAAACCTTGAAATGCAATACCCCCTGAGGTGCTTAGCGCCTTCCCCCTGGAAGGGGGACGACGGCCCACGCTGCGGGGCGGCCCTTGCCGGCCGTCTCGCGCTTGGAGCATGCCAGTTTTATGTGCCGTGCCATGTGGCCGAGGTTTTAGGAGCATCCAATGCTTGATTCGCTTTGGTTCAAGCATTGAAAGTTCGTCAAATCGATTGATTGCAGGCGATAGCTGCTCCTGTTTTTGTGTCTTCTCTGTTGTTCCTCTCATGACCGATTCCCGCCCCAATCTGATTTTTATCCTGGCCGATGACATAGGCTATGCCGACCTGGGTTGCACGGGGGCACGCGATGCCCACAGCAATGCCACCGATGTCTCGCCCCGCCTGGATGCCATGGCGCGTGAAGGCATGCGCTTTACCCGTGGCTACTCCAACTCGGCGGTGTGCTCGCCCACCCGCTTCGCGCTGGCCACGGGCCGCTGGCAGTACCGTTTGCGCGGTGCGGCCGAGGAGCCGATTGCCAGCGTACACGGCGACAAGGTGCTGGGCCTGCCGCCAGACCACCCCACGGTGGCTTCGCTGCTCAAGGAAGCCGGCTACGCCACGGCCCTGGTGGGCAAGTGGCATCTGGGCTACCCCCCGCATTTCGGTCCGCGCCTGTCGGGCTATGAAGAGTTCTACGGCTTTCACGCCGGCGGCAATGATTACTTTGCCCATTGCGACCCGCGCGGCCGCCCCGACTTCTGGGTCAATGAAGAGCCGCACCAGGAAGACGGCTATCTGACCGACCTGCTGAGCCAGCGCGCCGTGGACTTTGTCGAGCGCCAGTCGGCAGACAAACCGTTCTTTCTGTCCCTGCACTACAGCGCACCGCACTGGCCCTGGCTGACCCGTGAGGACCGCGAGGAAGCCCAGCGTATTGCCGGCATTGGCAAGCACACGGACGGCGGCTCCATCGAAACCTACCAGCGCATGATTCACCACATGGATGAAGGCATTGGCTGGGTGCTGGATGCGCTGGAGAAAAAAGGCTTGAGCGAGAACACGCTGATCGTCTTTACCAGTGACAACGGCGGCGAACGCTTCTCCAACAACTGGCCTTTTGTGGGCCAGAAGATGGACTTGCTCGAAGGCGGCATCCGCGTGCCTTTGCTGGCGCGCTGGCCGGCGCGCATGGCTGCACATACCGTGAGCCACACGCCCAGCCTGACCATGGACTGGTCGGCTACCTTTTTGGCTGCAGCCGGCGTGGCTGCGCATGCCGACTATCCGCTGGACGGCATCAGCCTGCTGCCGGTGATGGAGGACGCCAGCTGGAGCCCCGAGCGCGATCTGGCCTGGCGCATGAAGCACCGCGAGCAGCGGGCGCTGGTGCGCGGCGACTGGAAGTATCTGCAGGTGGAAGGCATTGAATACCTGTTCAATGTGAGCGCCGACCCACGCGAACGCGCCAATCTGCGCGAGCGTGAGCCGCAAAAACTGGCCGAGCTGCGCCAGGCCTGGCAGGACTGGAATGCGGCGCTGCCCGCCATCCCCGAAGAGGCCAAGGTCTCGCTGGTGTTCACCAGAAACGAGCTGCCGCAGGCCAGTTACTGAGATCAGCGCCGTCCATCCGCGCCATCAACCAGCCAGCTTTTGCTGCCAAGCCCGGGTGCCCAAGGCCTCGGGCTTTTTTGCGCCCTTGATTTGCACCAATTGAGTGCATCGAGGACGTGCGAGGAGTCCAGCCTGCTTGCGCACCAAATTCGCGCATTGCCTGCATGCCTCATCGCAGGGCATGGCTGACCGTGCGATGAATGGCGGTCGTCGTCTCTTGATTTTGATAGCTTGAAGCGCTTTTCAATCAAGGGCTGCATGGCAATTTCATGCCAATAAATCTGTCAACAACCAGGCCGTATTGAAGTGCAACTCAATGTTGGCACGGTCTGTGCTTTTCACCGGTTAACACAAATTTTTTCAAACCGGAGGAAGCCAGAATGACCCGCATCGCTGTTAGCCGTTTCAAGACCTTCGCCAAGACTGCCGCATTGGCCTGCGTCGTTGCCGCCCCCATGTGGGCTCACGCACAACTCACTGCCAACGTGGCTTTGACCACCAACTACAAGTTCCGTGGTCAGGACCAGGACGCCAGCCGCACGCGTGCGGTCAAGCCTGCGCTGCAAGGCGGTTTTGACTATAGCTTCGGCGACAGCGGCTTCTACGTGGGCAACTGGAATTCCTCCGTGGACTGGCTGCCCGGCAACTCGCTGGAAACCGACTTCTACGGCGGCTACAAATTCAAGGCTGCCGATGTGGACTGGGATGTGGGCGCACTGACCTATGTGTACTCGGGCAACTCCAACGGCAACACCACGGAGATTTACGGTGCCGGTACCTACGGCCCCTTCACGGCCAAGTACTCGCACACCGTGTCCAAGGACTACTTCGGCTGGGCCGGTGCCAAGGCAGGATCGGGTCTGAAGGGTCGCAACAGCGGTTATCTGCAGTTCTCCTACAGCCAGGAAGTGATGAGCAAGGTGACACTCAAAGCATCACTTGGTTACACACACTTCTCCAGCGACATCAAGAACCTGGGCGTGCCCAACTACGTGGATTACAGCGTGGGTGGTGCCTATGACCTGGGCGACGGATTCTCTGTGGCTGCCGCTGTGGCTGGCGCCAACAAGAAAGCCTATTTTGGCGATGTAAACAAGGCGCGTCTGATCCTGACGCTGGCCAAGACTTTTTAATTTTTCAGGAGCCTGTCATGAAAATGGTGATTGCCATCATCAAACCCTTCAAGCTCGATGAAGTGCGTGAAGCACTGTCCCAGATCGGCGTGCAAGGTATCACGGTGACCGAAGTCAAGGGCTTCGGCCGTCAGAAGGGCCACACCGAGCTGTATCGCGGTGCCGAGTACGTGGTGGACTTCCTGCCCAAGCTCAAGATCGAGGCGGCCATTGCCGATGATCTGGTGGACGCGGCCATCGACGCTATTGAGGGTGCGGCGCGTACCGGCAAGATCGGCGACGGCAAGATTTTTGTGCAGGCGCTGGAGCAATCCATCCGCATTCGCACTGGCGAAACCGGCGACTCCGCCCTCTGAGCGCCGCAGCGTCTCAGGAATCATTTTTGAGAAAGATTGCCATGACCAAGAAGCTATTGAGTGCAGGCCTTGGATTGGGTCTGTTGGCAGCCAGCGCAGCCGTGTTTGCGCAGGACGGTGCCGCAGCTGCAGCAGCGCCTGCGGTGGTGGCCGCAGTCGAAGCTGCCGCCGTCGTAGAGGCGGTGCCTACCCTGAGCGCCGGTGATACGGCCTGGATGCTGACTTCCACCATGCTGGTGATCTTGATGATCATCCCCGGCCTGGCACTGTTCTACGGCGGCCTGGTGCGCTCCAAGAACATGCTGTCCGTGCTGGCGCAGGTGTTTGTCGTCTTTTCCTTGATCACCGTGCTGTGGGCCGTGTACGGCTATTCGCTGGCCTTTGGTGGCGAAGGCAAGTTCTTCGCCAACTTCGACAAGCTGTTCCTGATGGGCATCACGCCGGACACGCTGTCCAGCGCGCTCAAGACCATCCCCGAGTATGTGTTTGTGGCCTTCCAGTCCACTTTCGCCGCCATCACCGTGGCGCTGATCGTGGGTGCGTTTGCCGAGCGCATCAAGTTTGCTGCCGTGATCGTGTTCTCCGTGCTGTGGTTCACCTTCAGCTACATCCCCATGGCCCACATGGTGTGGGGCGGTGGTCTGCTGGGTGCCGATGGCGCGCTGGACTTTGCCGGCGGCACCGTGGTGCACATCAACGCTGCCGTGGCCGGTCTGGTCGGTGCCTACATGCTGGGCAAGCGCATCGGCTTCGGCAAGGAGGCCCTGCCTCCGCACAGCCTGACGCTGACCATGGTGGGTGCCTCTTTGCTGTGGGTGGGCTGGTTCGGCTTCAACGCCGGCTCTGCCGGTGCCGCCAACGGCATTGCCGGCCTGGCCTTCATCAACACCATCCTGGCGACCGGCGCTGCCGCCATCTCCTGGATCGTGGCTGAGGCCCTGCTGCGCGGCAAGGCCTCCATGTTGGGGGCTGCTTCGGGTGCCGTGGCCGGTCTGGTGACCATTACGCCCGCTGCCGGTTTTGTCGGCCCTATGGGTTCCATCGTCATGGGCATCATTGCAGGCCCTCTGTGCTTCTGGGGCGTGTCCGGCCTCAAGCACATGCTCAAGGTTGACGATGTCTGCGACGTCTTCGGCGTCCACGGCGTGGGCGGTATCCTGGGGGCCATCCTGACCGGCGTGTTCTGCGCCAAGGGTCTGGGCGGTATCGAGCCCGAAGGCTACAACATGGCTCACCAAGTGTGGGTGCAGGTCGAGAGCGTGCTGGTGACCATTGTCTGGTCAGGTGTGGTGTCCTTTGTGGCCTACAAGATTGCTGCTCTGACCGTGGGTCTGCGTGTTTCCGAGGAAACCGAGCGCCAAGGTCTGGACATCAGCTCTCACGGGGAGGTTGCCTATACCCGCTAAGCCAAGTCTTTCGCTTTAGTTCAGTTTCATTACGTTGGCCCCGCAGTGCATGCTGCGGGGCCTTTTTTATTCATGCTCGCGTTTCAAAAAAATCAAAAGCGCTGCATGGTTCTATGGCAGCAGCTGCCGCTACCATGCAGCCATGGATTCAGCCACCCGCCAAATCAACGCCCTTCAAGCCATCACCGAGCGCATACGCGCCGCTGCTGCCGACCAAACCCCGTTGCGCATACGCGGCGGCGGTAGCAAGGACTTTTATGCCCATGCCCTGCAAGGCGAGCTGCTGGACATGCGCAGCCTGAGCGGCATCGTCAGCTACGAACCCAGCGAGCTGGTCGTGACCGTGCGTGCCGGCACTGCGCTGGCCGAACTGGAAGCTGAGCTGGCTAGCCAAGGCCAGTGTCTGGCCTTCGAGCCGCCGCACTTCGGCCCCGGCAGCACCGTAGGCGGCATGGTGGCCGCCGGTCTTTCGGGTCCTTCGCGCGCCAGCGTGGGAGCCGTGCGTGATTTCGTGCTGGGCCTGGAGATGATCAACGGCAGCGGCGAGCTGCTGCGCTTTGGCGGCCAGGTGATGAAGAACGTGGCGGGCTATGACGTCTCGCGTCTGATGGCCGGCAGTTGGGGCGCGCTGGGCGTGATCACCGAGGTCAGCCTCAAGGTCTTGCCCGTGGCCCCGGCTGAAGCCACGCTGCGCTTTGGCGACTGCAGCCAGCAGCAGGCGCTGCAGTGGCTCAATCAATGGGGCGGCCAGCCGCTGCCGCTCAATGCCAGCAACTGGCTGCATGAGACTGGCCAAGCGGGTGGCACGCTGTATTTGCGTCTGCGCGGAGCCCGGGCTGCGGTGCAGGCGGCCTGCCTCAAGCTGGGCGGCGAGCGCCTTGACACCGATGCCGTGGCCGCCGACTGGTCAGCCAGCCGTGATCTGAGCCTGCCCTGGTTCGGTGCAAGGGCCGGCGATCACTGTCTGTGGCGCCTGTCCGTGCCAGCTGCTACAGCACCGCTGCAACTGCCAGCAGGCTGCGTGGGCCCGCTGGTGGACTGGCTGGGCGCACAGCGCTGGGTGCAGGCGCCGCGCAGCGCCGCTGCGGCATTGCAGCAGCTGGCCCAGTCTGTGGGTGGTTCCGCTTCTCTTTTCAGAGCTGAAAGCGCAGATCAGATAAGCGGTGTGGCCGACTTTGATGTGTTTTCGCAAGGCAGCGCGGCGGGGCGCACGGCGGCGCAGATTCATGCGCGGCTCAAGCAGGCTTTTGATCCGGCAGGTATTTTCAATGTGGGCCGTTTGTCGGCGAACTGGTAAGAACAAGGACTGAGCCCATGCAAACCAATCTCGCCCCCGAATTCCGTGCCACGCCCGAAGGTCAGGACGCTGAAGCCATCTTGCGCAAATGCGTGCACTGCGGCTTTTGCACGGCTACCTGCCCCACCTATCAAACCCTGGGCGATGAGCTGGACGGACCGCGCGGCCGCATCTACCTGATCAAGCAGGTACTGGAAGGCCACAAGCCCACCCGCGCCACGCAGCAGCATCTGGATCGCTGCCTGACCTGCCGCAACTGCGAATCCACCTGTCCCAGCGGCGTGCAGTACGGCCATCTGGTCGATATAGGTCGCAAGATTGTGGATGAGCAGGTCGAGCGTCCCTTGGGCGAGAAGCTGCAGCGCTGGGCACTCAAGGAGGGCATGACGTCCTCGTTGTTTGCGCCCGCCCTGTCGTTAGGCCGTGCCGTGCGCGGCCTGCTACCCGAGACACTGGCCGAGAAAATTCCGCCAGCCCAGCAGACCGGTCACTGGCCCACGCGCGAACATCGCCGCAAGGTGCTGATGCTGGCCGGCTGCGTGCAACCGGCCATGATGCCGCGCATCAACTACGCCACGGCACGCGTGCTCGATGCGGCCGGCATTCAATCCGTGATTGCCGACAAGGCCGGTTGCTGCGGGGCGGTGAAATTTCACCTCAACGACCAGGACGGCGGCAAGGCCCAGATGCGCGCCAATATCGATGCCTGGTGGCCGTTGGTCGCGCGCGGCGAGGTGGAGGCGATCGTGATGAATGCTTCGGGCTGCGGCGTGACGGTCAAGGAATACGGTCATCTGCTCAAGCACGATGTGCAGTATGCGGAAAAAGCCGTGCGCATCAGCGCGCTGACCCGCGACTTGAGCGAGCTGCTGCCTGATTTGCTGCCCGAACTGGCGACCCGGTTGAAAGATCAACTGGCGATACCCAAGGCGCCCGTGGCTTATCACCCGCCTTGCACGCTGCAGCACGGCCAGCAACTGCGCGGTGGCGTGGAGAAGCATCTGCGCGAGCTGGGCTTCGATGTGCGCGTGGCCCGCACTGAGTCGCATCTGTGCTGTGGCTCGGCCGGAACCTATTCGGTGCTGCAGTCCGAAATTTCCCATCAGCTGCGCGACCGCAAGATTGCCGCTCTGGACGAGCCTTTCGCCCCCGAAAAGCCGGCCGCCATTCTCTCGGCCAATATGGGTTGCATCGTCCATCTGCAAAACGGCACGCAGGTGCCGGTCATGCACTGGATAGAGCTGATCGATGAGACACTGTCAGCCGCTGGAACCCGGTAACCCCAGGGCTCTTTGCGCCCCGTTTTGCACTGCAGTTTGCAATGCTGGCATGATTAGGGGTTTTGTTTCTCCCCAAGCCCACGGGCTTTGCCATGACTGAAATCGTGTCTGAACCACAAGAACACAATGCCCAGGCCGCTGTAGAGCAGCTTGAGGCCCAGAACGTTGCGCAAGCCGTGCAGCAAGGCACAGCCGTGTCCAACCTGAATCAAGAGCCTCGCCAGCGCTCGCGTCGCGGCGGCCGTGGCCGCAGCGGTGGCAATGCCGGCAAGCCCGCTCAGGCCGAGCAGGCCCAAGCAGCGCCACGTCCGCTGAACCCGCTGCTAGAGCAGCTGGCGCAGTGGCACCCGGCCCTGTTTGGCGAACAACTGCTGCCCTTCAAGCGCGGCATTTTCGAAGATCTGCTGGCAGCCCACCCCGAGCTGGACAAGGAAGCGCTCAAGTCTGCGTTGCAGCAGCACACGCGCTCCGGTCGCTATCTGGCTGCCATGGCATCGGGCCAGGCCCGTCATGACCTCAGCGGCCAGCCCGTGGAAGCCACGCTGCCCGAGCATGTGCACCATGCGCTGATCGAAGTCTTCCGTCGCCGCCAGCAGCGTACGGCCGAAGACCTGACGCCCAAATTGCGCAACCGCATCGTCATCGCCTACGAAGCCTCCGGCCTCTCGCGCGAAGACTATGCCGAGCGCGTGCTCGGCAAGAACGAAGCCACCAATGCGCTGGTGGCCGATGCTTTGGCCGAAGCCGATGCCCGTGCCGCCAAGGACGAAGCCCTGCTGCGCTCCTTCACGCTCAGCGGTCAGACTTCGGAGCAGGATTTTGCCGAGATGTATGGCATGAACCCGCGCCAGGTGGCGCAGCAACTGGAGCGTGCGCGCCGTCGCAGCGCCAGCCAGGCATAACGGTTATCGCCTCACGGGCCAGCTCCAGACCTTGGGGCTGGCCCGCTCTCTTTCAGCGTTTCATGATGCAAGCCGATCGCATTTACTTTGAGGGCAACCCCTGGCCAGAAGGTCATCCTATCGCCGAGTTTGTGTGGACGGCCAAGATCGTAGATGAAGAAGTCTGGTTCGATCTGCACCTGAAATCAGCCGACTATTACGCAGAGCGCGACTTCGACGATGACGAGGAGCCCGAGACGCTGAGTGACTGGGAAGCTCCTTCCTGCTGGAACAACTATCACGCCTGCACCCTGTCATCGACCTTCTGGGGCAACCCGGGCTTTCGTGTCTGCAGCATCGAGCAGTACACACCAGAGTTTCTGGATGGGCGGGAAATGCTGGTGGACAGCCACCCAGAAGCCATTGAAAACTGGGATGAGATGGCTTTTCACATCTATCTGTTGGGCCACGATGCGGTAGCCCGGCACAGGATTCGCTTTGAACGCATCCAAGGCAGCCAGCAATTCAAGATTGCCTGGACCGGGGCGATTGCTGCAGCCTACGTTGGGCAGTATGAATTCAAACACGCTTTTTCTGCCTCGATTTCCTCTGCACAATTCCCGGCGCTCGCGGGCAACGCGCAGGCAGCTCCATAGCAACCCCAGAACCCCTTGGATAGCGGATCGCTCCGTTGCCAGAAGATCTCCGGCCCTCATGCTTTTTTGCTGACCTTGCGCGATTTTCCCCGCTCAACAGGAGACAAAGATGTGGCTGGGTTTATCGCTTTTTTACGTGGGTGCAGTGCTGTTTCTCAACGGCCTGTGGATGCTGGGCAAGATTGCCGACAAGGAAATCTGGGTCATCAACATCTTCACCGGCGTGGTGTCGCTGTGCATAGGGCTGGCCAGCATCTTCGGACCGGCGGCCGATGCCGCATCCGTAAAAAGCGGCGCACTGACGCTGCTGTTTGCCTTCACCTACCTGTGGGTGGCCTTCAATCGCTTCAGCGGCGCTGACGGCCGGGGTCTGGGTTGGTTCAGTCTGTTTGTGGCAATCACGGCCGTGCCCGTTGCCGTTGACACGCTGGCAGGCGCGCAAACCGGCCTGGATTGGTGGATGGGCATCAACTGGGCTGCCTGGGCCGTGCTCTGGGCGCTGTTCTTTGCCCTGCTGGCGCTGAAAAAGCCCATTGAGCGCATGACGGGCTGGCTATGCATTGTCCAGGGCGTGCTCACGGGCTGGGTGCCGGGCTATCTGATTTTGGCCGGAAAGCTGGTCTAACTTCTCGGAGTTTTCTCCGGGACGGCGTCAGGCTTTTTTCGCTCTGCCTAGCGTGGTCAGCAGCGCCGCGCCCATGATGCAGGCGCCGCCCAGCAGGGTGCGAGCCGCAAGCTGCTCCTGGGCGATCAGCACCGAAGAGATGCTGGCGAAGACGACTTCGGACAGCATGACTACGGACGTCACGCCCGAGGGCAGGCGCGATGCGCCAAATTGCAGCGCCCAGTTGCCCACCATCAGCAAGACGGACAGCAGCACGGCGACGGCTGCCCAACTGGTGTTGAATGTGGGGAAGGTCGGCACCATGCCGGTGCTGCTGGCCGTCAAGGCCGTAAGCAGAGCCATGCTCATGCAGCCCGCAAACATGGCCAGCATGCGGGCCTGGCTGGGAATGCCCTGAAAGCGGCGCAGCAGCACATTGGTCAGCGCAAACATGAAGCCGCCAAATACGGCCAGTGCGTCGGCCAGGGACAGGCCTTGCACCAGCCCGCTCAGCGATGCATCGGCGGGCAGCAGCACCAGCACCACGCCACCAAAGGCCAGCAGCAGGCGCAGCAAGGCTGCGGGCGTGGGGCGTTCTCCCAGAATCTTCCAGGCCAGCAGTACGGCCCAGGCCGGCATGAGATAGAACAGCAGGATGACGCGAACCACGTCACCCACGGTCACGGCCCAGTTGAATGCCACATTGTTCAGGCCCGAGCTGGCCGCCAGCAGCAACAGCACTGGGTACTGCCAGGCCTGCTTGAGGCTGGCCGGACGCAGGGCGATGAGCCCCGTCAGCACCAGCGCATACATCAACGCCGTGGCCCAGAGCGGATGCAGGCCGGCTTCATGCATGAGGCGAAACGGCCACCAGGACAGCCCCCAGATCAGGGCGTTGAACAGCAGAGCAAAAACAGGAAGTGGACTATGCATAAAAAATGCTTCTAACCCTTGTCCGGCAAGGGCTAGAAGCTATTGATTTTCGTGGAGGCAGCCTGGTGGGCTGCGGGAATCAGTGGCAGTCCTTGCGAGCAATATCCAGCAGGCGGGTGATTTCCTGGGGGTGCTTGCGGCAATTGTTGCGGTGCCACATGCCGATCAGAATCATGATGCCCGCGACCACCAGACCGAAGACGGTGATGGCGCCAAACGCGGAGAGGCCGAACTTGGTGGAGAGGCTGTAGAAAGCGCCCATGGCCAAAATGGCGGCCTGTTCATTGAAGTTCTGCACGGCAATCGAGCGGCCTGCGCCCATGAGATTATGGCCCCGATGCTGCAGCAGCGCGTTCATGGGCACCACCAGAAAACCGCCCAGGCCGCCCATCACGATCAGAAAGGGAACGGCCAGCCAGAGGTTGTCGATATAGATCATGCACACCACCAGCAGACCCATGAGTATGCCCAGTGGAATCACGCTGGTGGCGTTGTCCAGTCGCATCCGCATGGAGGCCGCCACCGCGCCCACGGCCGTACCTATGGCAACCACGCCGACCAAGGCCGAGGCCTGGGTGGTGCTATAGCCCAGAGCCGCAGCGCCCCAGGCCAGCACGATGTAGCGCAGATTGCCCGACGCACCCCAGAACAAGGTGGTGGTGGACAGCGAAATCTGGCCCAGCTTGTCGGCCCACAGGCGTTTGCTGCACAGCCAGAAGTCGGGCAGCAGACCGACGATATTGGACAGCAGACCCTTGTTCGGGTCCTGGCGCATGGGGCGCATGGCCACGCCGGTCAGCGGAATGTGCAGATTGAACCAGGCGGCAATGGCGTAGATCAGGATCAGCACGGCAATCGCCGCTTCGGCAGGCGTATCCACGCCGGTGTCTATATAGGGGAAGTTGAAGGCCAGCAGATGGTGGGAGATCATGGGGCCCACCAGCTGGCCGCCCACCAGCACGCCCAGGATGATGGAGGTGATGGTCAGTCCCTCGATCCAGCCATTGGCCTTGACCAGCTGGGAGGCCGGCAGCAGTTCGGTCAGGATGCCGTATTTGGCCGGGGAATAGGCCGCGGCGCCCAGACCGATCACCGCATAGGCGATCAGCGGGTGGTGGCCGAACAGCATCATCAGGCAGCCCACCACCTTGATGGCATTGCTGATGAACATGACCCGCCCCTTGGGAAGAGCGTCCGCAAACGCTCCGACAAAGGGTGCCAGGACCACATAGAACAGGGCGAACATGGGCACCAGGGCGGCACGTTGCCACTCGGGGGCGCCATTGGCACGCAACAGCTCGACTGCGGTTACAAACAAGGCGTTGTCTGCCAGCGAGCTGAAAAACTGCGCCGACATGATGGTGTAGAAACCGCGCTTCATGGATTAGCTGAAATCGGCATCGGCCGGGGCGATGCCGAGAAATAAGAAGCCCTGTGACAAGTGACTGGCGGTTATATCACGCAGTCCCGGGCCGACAGTGCCAGAATCCCGTAGGTCTGACTGAGAAAAAACATGCCGCGCCCCATCATTGCCACCATACATCCTGAAGCCGTTCGCCACAATCTGGCACAGGTACAGCAAGCCGTTCCCGACGCCAAATTGTGGACCGTGGTCAAAGCCAACGCCTATGGCCACGGTATAGAAAACGTGTTCGAAGGCCTGCGGGCGACCGATGGCTTTGCCATGCTGGACCTGGACGAGGCGCAGCGTCTGCGTACTCTGGGTTGGCGCGGGCCTCTCTTGCTGCTGGAAGGGGTGTTCGAGCTCCGCGATCTGGAGCTGTGCTCGCGTCTGTCCATCTGGCATACCGTGCACTGCGACGAGCAGATCGACTGGCTGGCCGCCCACAAGACCCAGGTCGGCCATCGCGTCTTCCTCAAGATGAACAGCGGCATGAACCGCCTGGGCTTCACGCCCGAGCGCTTTCGTGCGGCCTATGCGCGCCTGAATGCTCTGCCCCAGGTGGACGAAATCTCCTTCATGACCCATTTCAGCGATGCCGATGTGGACCATGGCATGGACCAGCAGCTGGAAATTTTCCACAAGATCACCGAGGACCTGCCCGGCGAGCGCAGCATCAGCAACAGCGCTGCCACCATGCTGCATGGCGAGCAAAGCCAGGTGCGTTGCGACTGGGTGCGACCCGGCATCGTGCTGTATGGCAGTTCGCCCGATTTCCCTGCGCACGATATCGCGCACTGGAATCTGCAGCCCGCGATGACGCTGTCCTCCAAGATCATTGCCGTACAGGAGTTGCAGGCTGGCGACTCCGTGGGCTATGGCTCCAAGTTCCAGGCCGAAGGCTGCATGCGCCTGGGCGTGGTGGCTTGCGGCTATGCCGACGGCTATCCGCGCCACTGCAACACGGGCACGCCGGTGCTGGTCAACGGCATGCGCACCCGCACTCTGGGCCGGGTCAGCATGGACATGCTGGCGGTGGATCTGACAGACATTCCCAAGGCCGGTCTGGGTAGCGAAGTTACGCTCTGGGGCCGCGCCAGCAACGGGGCAGTGCTGCCGATTGACGAGGTGGCCGCCGCCGCCGGCACCCTGGGCTATGAGCTGATGTGCGCCGTGGCCCCGCGCGTGCCCAAGGTGATTGAAGGCCAGGGCAAATAGGCCTGCAGCTGCAAAGCCGCAGCACTCTGCGGCAGGTGTGAAAGACCAATCGCGCTCTAAACCTTACTCAGCGCAAAAAGGCACCGTTTCCTGAACTGGATTCGGTGCCTTTTTATTTCTGCCTTGGTGGCGTCTCGTACGCCTTGGGGCTTAGCTGCCATCAACCCGCCATGGCCCGGTTGCGTGCCTCACGCTGTGCCGGCGTTTCGCTGCGCAGCTCATTGACCACGGCTTCACGTGTCTTGCCTGCTCCCTTGGCGGCGATAGGCATGGGGTAGTTGCTGTCACCGTAGGCCAGCAGGCCTTGTCGCATCGCGGCCGCTGTCTCTGCCTTGACCTGGTCACGCGTTTTCTGGCTGATGAAATGCTCGGGGTGAACGACGACACCTTTTTCCGTGGTGGTCGGGTGCTCGTAGGCCGCAGAGGCCAGGCCGGGCAGGCCCAGGGCCACCACAGCGACAGCGTTGGCAAGCAGCAAGGAAATGGACAGATGACGTTGGGACATGTTGCGACTCCTGATGGATGTGGATGAAACCTAGACCTCACATGGCTTGGCTATGTGGTGAGTAGATGGCTTCATCCTAGAAAGCCGAACCCCACAGAATCAGGACAGAACGGTGATATTCCTGTCATCTTTCATAGCGCGGACGCGCGCCGAGCAGCTCGCCAACACCTTCTTAAAAAGCGTGGGCCACACCAAGACCAAACGAGGTGCCTGAGTCTGCGCGGTGTGCATAGCTCTTGCGGCCCAGGCTGGCGTACAGCGTGGTGCGCTTGGACATGGCGTAGTCCGCACCCAGCGAATAGAAATGATTACTTTGCGCTTGCAGACGCTGGCGGCCGTAACCGGCCTTGAGCGTGGTGGCGCCGATCTGATAGGTGGCGCCCAGTGTGAGCGCTTTGGCGGTGCTGGCGTTCTGGGCCGTGCGGCTGTAGTCCCAGGCGCCCATCACTGCGGCTGCGCCAAAGCGGTATTTGAGGGCTGCAAAGCTGTCCTTATCGCCGCTGCTGTTGCGCTCGAAGGCCAGCATGCCGCTCAAGCTGTCGGAGTCGTAATTGAGCGAGGCCGAGTAGCCGCGCCCTTCGCGGCGCAGGCTGAGCGGCACTTCGGTGCGTTCCGGCGAGGCGCTCAGGTGCAGCGTAAAGCCGCCTAGCGTGGGCGAGTCGTAGAAGATGCCGTTGGCCATGCGCCCGTATTCCGCCGTGCCGTTGTTGCTGTAGCGGTTGGTGGGCGTGAGGTAATGCCACTGGTACCAGGCAGGCGAGGCAATGCGGTTGAAGTTGCCCCAGGGGTCGAACTTCCAGTCCTGCGACCACATGGCCGATAGCGCGCGGCCCAGGCGCACATGGCCGAAACTGCCTTGCAGTCCAACGGTGGATTCGTCATGCCAGAACGGTTTTTTGCCGTGGTCTTCCGTCAGGCCGGTATCCAGGTCAAAGCGGGTGCTCAGGCGAAAGCTGGCCTTGAGGCCGCCGCCCAGATCTTCATATCCGGCAATGGCCAGATGGCTGCGCTGAATCGTGCCTGCCTGGCCGGTGCCGTCAAAGCTCCGGTAGATGCCGCCATCGAGCAGACCGCTGATGCTGACATGAGACTGAGCAGCAGCGGGCAGGGCCGTGGAGAGAATCGTTAAACAACCGAGGGACAGCAAATGACTGCGATGCATGCGGCAGATATTCCTTTTTTGAAAGCAAATGACTTCTTCCATGGCACGCAGGCCACAGTGAAAGTTGGTTGAGAGAGAGGGGGAGCGAAGTCCCCGAATGACAACGGCGGCAAGAGCCGCCGGATTCTTGGTGCGCAATGCCTGTTGTAGGGCCGCGCCATGAAATCCAAGACCTACCTAGAAATAGGTGGTCTTGAAATTATGAAAGACGGGCCTGGCGCAAGTCCAGCCCGCCGTCAGCAGCTATTCAGCTGTTCGGTCTGCAGGCCTGTGTTCAGCGCCGGGTGTCGGCCAAGGTTTCCAGATGGCGCACCTTGTCGCTGTCGAGCAAGCTCAAGACCATGCTGTCGCCTGCAATCAGCCCATTCCATTGCTGGTTGCTGCCGCCGTTGCAACCGTAGGTGATGAGCGTGCCCACATTGTTGGTCAGGTGCCCGGTATTCAAGTCCATGCAACGATTGCCGCGCGCAATGCGTTTGGCAACGCTGGTATCCCAGACCTGGCTGTCCTTGGTGATGTCGCAGGCCAGGAGCTTGATGGCGCTGTTGCCGCCCTGATCCGTCAGGCACATTCCCAGATCGGCACGGCTGCGAATGCTGCCGCGACCATCGAGAATCCATTGCTCGTTCGCATCGCCTCGGCACAGGCTCTTGCCCGCCACTTGCACGTTGGCCCCCACTTTCTGGATGCAGTTGCCGTTGGGCATGAGCATGGATTGGGCGGCCGGAATCAGGGGGCGGCTATCCAGCCCCAGCTTCTGGATGAGCGCCAGCAAGGCCTGCTGGGCCGACGGCTGGTCCAGCTGGTCGGCATAGGCTGCAAGCCAGCGATTCAGGCGTTGCGCATTTTGCTTTTGCTCGGTGTAGCGCTCGAATTGCTGGTAGGCGGCAGCACCCAGCTCACGTGCGTACTCGGCATAGCTGTCGTACAGCAGCTGGTCGGCGCTGCTGAGTGCCAACACCTTCTTGCCTTCCAGCGCCAGCAATCCCTTCTCCAGCTCGGGCAGCTCTACCTTGCGAATCGCCGTGTAAGCCGCGCCCTTGCCTACCACCACCGGCGGAGCCATGACCGGCAGGTTCTGCGCAATCTGCAACGAGTAGAGCAAGCTGGGGCTGGCCGCCCCTGTCTGGCAGTACAAGTTGGCGCCGGTCGGTTGCTCGCTTTGCGCCAGATTCACATGCAGCTTGTTGACAAGCCCGGTCTCCATACGCTTGCCGGCCACGGCGATGCGCTGGTTGGCGCGACCGGCAAAGCTCACATCCAGCCAGCATTGACGCGCCTCGGTCTTGGAGACAGCCTGCTGCAGCAGTTCGAAAACATTGCCCCAGTTGCTGCGGGCTGCCGGGTAGAGCAGCGCCTTGTCGGTCTCGGGGTCATATCCGCCCAGCAAGGTGATCACCGGCACGCCTTGCAAGCGTGGAGCCAGGAACAGACCACTGGCGCTGTTGTACCAGACGGTGGATTGATTCGTGGGTACGGCGGGAGCAAAAGCTTGCATGCTTCGGGTGCTGGCGTTCCACTTGGTGTAACCCGTGGCAGAGCCTGGGGTCGGCACCGGCTTGTCCAGACTGGGCTGGATCTTCATCTGCGTGCTATAGCCCGTGTAGTGGGTGTAGTTGGACAGCGCGCTCGCGTAATGCCCGCCCGACATGGCATCAGAGGCAAAACTGTAGGTGTTCTCAAACACCGGCATGCCCCATAAGCCGGCATCCTTGGGGCGATCCCAGTGCAGATTGGCGCGCATGCGCTTGCGATAGCCTATATAGCCCCAGCCGCTGTCATGGTGGTGGCCTGCCCAGAAGTTGCTTTGCCCATCGGCTCCCGGGTAATGCCCCAGCCCGTAGTGATGGCCGATCTCATGGCTGAACTCGTTACCCCTTGTGGCATACAGCGTGAGAATGCCGTTGCCGCCGCTGAGTCCATGACCGGCCACGCCATTCGCATACTGCCCCCGGGCATGGTGAGCCACCGTGCTTTGAAATACCTGAGGCTGCTGTTGTGACTGCATGCCCGAGCTGGTGACGCCAAAATTGGCCAGGTTGATGCCGGTACTGAAAGTGGATTTGGCGGTGTTCTCGCGCATGTCGCCGCTGTACACATCGCCGTTGACAGCACTGGCGGTTTCGTAAATGGTGCCGTTGGCCACCATGACCTTGTTCAGTCGCACGCGCTCGTAATAAGCGGCCGTCAGCTTGGCCAGCGGAACGGTCTGAAAGTAATCCGTCGCGGCCTTGGCGGGCTGATTGAGAAACCAGTGATCGTCGGTACTCGATGGCGCATCCGTCAGCATGCCCAGCTCAATGCTATGCACCACCAGCTCGGCCGGTGCGGCAAACTCAATCGCATTCGCCGTCAGGGTACCGCTGCGGCTTTTGGCATCGCTGACCCGCAATTCCAGGCCAGGCTTTACCCAGTCCCAGGGCAGCACCGCAGACCAGGCGCGGCGTGAATACACATAGTCGGGGCGACCATCCTTGTTGGCATAGTCGGAGCGGAATATCTCATTGGGGTGACGCAGCTGCAGCGTGCCCATGCTGAGCCCGTTCACGGATACCGTCACCGTCAGCCCATCCACGTCCTGCAGCGATGGATCGGGCGTGACCAGCAGTAGCGCTTCGCGCTCGCTGGTCAAGGTCGGCATATGCCTGGCGGTATTTCCAGAAGGGTCTACCGTGTGGCTCTGGGCAAACTGCACCATGGCCGGCAAACTGCCGCCCAGATCGTTTCTTATTGCACGATCCTGGCCGGTCTTGTCATGGTCGTAAAAGCCCAGAGCCTTGAGCATGGCGTACTTGCCGCCCAGCGGTTCTGGATAAGGCTGAACCACGGCAGGAGGCTGAACGTCGGATCCGCCATTTCCCCCGCTGCCGGCATCACCGTTGTTGCCGCCTTCGCTGCCGCCGCCAGCCGGCGGTGCTATCGGGATGGAGGGTTGGCCATTGTCTGTGGGCGGTTTTGAAACTGAATTACCCCCGTCTTCGCCTCCTCCACATCCGGCCAAAAAAGTGATGAGCGTGCCTAACAAGGCCGCCTTATATAGCTTTTGCATGAACTCCCTCGTCTTATGAGCCGGGGGATTCTAGGAAGCGCTTTGATGGCGGAAAGCGAAAAGCGACGCCGCATTTGAAAGACTATGTAATAAAGTGACAAGCGCGTGCTCACATCACCAAGTGCTTCAAAAATATGAGCAAATTTCTATGGCCTGATTGATTTAAGTCACAGCGGGCGGCAGCAAATACTCACAGCAATCGCCATGCGCTTCGCCGCAGCTATCCGTGGCGGCCGTCCACGCCTGTATTCGCCCAGATGCGGTTCATCTCGCTGCAAAACGGCTGGGCGCACGGTGCCAGGCCTTGGTACTGGCAGCCCTCGGTCATGCACAGATGCGAGCGGTGTTCGCCGCTGCGGCGAGGGACAGGCAAGGCATTGGCGGCCTGCGCTGCGGCCATCATCAGCCAGGGGCCCGACTTGTTTTGCAGCAGTTGCTGTACTTCCTGGGCCAGTGCGGGGGCTAGCATGGCCAGCGGCAGGCCGGCAAGCTGCGCCGGCGTGGAGGGCGCCGCCGCGGCGCTGACCGGCTGTAACTCCAGCCAGAGCAGGGCACTGGTGGCCAAGCCTGCAGTGCCGCCGGCAACCGCTGCCTGCGGCTGCAGCACCAGTGCCAGCGGGCCGCTGGGCAAGGCAGGCAGGGCAGAGCTGTCCAGCGGCAAGCGCATGGGAGCCAGGCCTGGTACCGGGCCAGATACCGGGCTGGCTGAAGGCGCTGCAGCGCCCACGGCTTGCGCCCATGCTGCAGGTACTTGCAGCGTCAGCGAAAAGCCGCGCTCGCCCTGTGCGGTGAGCAGCGTGCCTTGTTGCACCAGCCAGTTTTGCAGCAGCGGCAGGCGTGGAGCTGAAGCGGTGACTTCCGGGCTGCGCCCGGCTTGCTCCAGCGCGGCTGCGGCCGTGGGAGAGAGCGCGGCTGCCGTCTGCAAGGCCGAGCTGGGAGCGGTAGAACTGGACTGGGTGGATGCGGCCTGAACCAGCGCCTGCATCAAGGCCACCGAGCCCTGCTGCCCGGCCAGCAGCTGCAAGGGCTGAGTCTGGCCTTGAATGGTGACCAGGATCTGCGCCAGCAACTTCTGCAAAAACTGCTGCGTGGCCGCCGGCAGACCCTGGGTGGGCCAGGTGGCTGGCGCTGCACCGGGGGTGCTCTGAATTTGCAGAGCCAGTTGGGCAATCAAATACTCAAAGGCCTGCAGCTTGAGGTTTTGCAAAGTCTGCGCCGACCATTGCACGCTGCTGGTCACCGGCGCTGCGGGCGTCGTGGCTTGCGCCGGGCCTGCTGCAGCCAAGGCGGCTGCGGGCAGGGGGGCCAACGCAGCTGCAGCCGCTTGCGCCTGCCCGGTAGGGGCAGACACCGGCAGCACTGGGAGGACGGGACTCAGAGGCGCAGTCATGACGATCCGGGATCAATCGCAAAACAGGGATTGCGCCATTGTGCCGTTCTGCGCTTGAACTATCAAAAACAGAGCTGCAAGCGCTTGTTGGGTAAGCGCTCGAGTCGTGTTTGGCTTGAAATCAGGCTTCAGCCGGATAGAAGAGCTTGCGCGTGGTGGTGGTTTGCACCGCCTTGGCAATGGCGCCGATGTGGTCTGGCGTGGTGCCGCAGCAGCCGCCCACGATGTTGACCAGGCCTTCGGCCGCAAACTCATGCACCAGACGGCTGGTGATCTCGGGCGTTTCATCAAAGCCGGTGTCGCTCATGGGGTTGGGCAGACCGGCATTGGGGTAGCAGCTGATGAAGGTATCGGGCGCTGCTTTGTTCAGCTCCTGCACATAGGGGCGCATCAAGGTGGCACCCAGGGCGCAGTTCAGGCCTATGGACAGCGGATTGGCATGGCGCACGCTGTGCCAGAAGGCAGTCACGGTCTGGCCCGACAGAATGCGGCCCGAGGCGTCGGTCACCGTGCCGCTGATCATGATGGGCAGGATCTGGCCGGTCTGCTCGAAGGCTTCGTCTACGGCAAACAGGGCGGCCTTGGCGTTGAGGGTGTCGAAAATGGTCTCGACCAGAATCACGTCGGAGCCGCCTTCGATCAACGCCAGCGTCTGTTCCAGATAGGCCTGGCGCAGCGATTCAAAAGTCACGTTGCGCGCACCGGGGTCGTTCACATCGGGGCTGATGGAGGCCGTTTTGGGCGTGGGGCCCAGGGCACCGGCCACATAGCGCTTGTGTTCGGGCGTGCTGTATTTGTCGCAGGCGGCGCGGGCCAGCTGGGCACTTTTGAGGTTCATCTCATAGGCCAGATCGGCCATGTGATAGTCCTCCTGCGCAATCGTGGTCGCACCAAAGGTATTGGTTTCGATCAGATCGGCGCCGGCGGCCAGGTATTTTTCGTGAATGTCGCGGATCACGTCCGGGCGGGTGATGGACAGCAGCTCGTTGTTGCCCTTCACGTCATAGGCAAAGTCCTTGAAGCGCTCGCCCGCGCCATCGGCGCCGCTGAAGCCCTCGCCACGGTACTGGGCTTCACCCAGCTTGAAGCGCTGAATCATGGTGCCCATGGCACCGTCCAGAACGACAAGGCGCTTGGCAAGAGTGGCGGGCAGCTCTTGGGCCCGGGTGTACACAGGAAGGTTTTGCGGCTGGCTCATAGCCCGCCATTGTAGGAAGGTCGGGCGCCGACGACTCCCAGTGTTTGGGTAAACCAGTCATGCCCAAGGTGATCGGGGAGGGCGATCACCTTGGGGCACTGTCATGGCAGGCTTCAGGCCGTTTGCGAGGACTGGGTTTTGGCGAATGCCAGCACGGCTTGCAGCATGCGCTGCAGCGTGGGCTGAATCTGTGCCGCCACCTGGGGCAGGTAGTCAAACGGCATCTGCTCCTGCATATAGCTGGACTGGGTCATTTCCATCTGCACGGCGTGGTAGCCCTTGTCGGGCTGGCCGTAGTTGCGCGTGATGTAGCCGCCGGTAAAGCGGCCGTTGAGCACGCTGGTGTGCGCGGTGGATTGCTGGGCAATTGCCAGCAGCTCTTCGGCCAGTGGCAGATTGCAGCTGCTGCCCTTGCCCGTGCCTAGGTTCATGTCGGGCAGCTTGCCTTCGAAAAAGCGTGGCAGCACGGAGCGGATGCTGTGCGCATCCCAGAGCATGGCCACGCCATGCTCGCCGTGCATGCGGTCCAGCTCGGCGCGCAGCTGGCCGTGATAGGGCTGCCAGTAGAGTTCGCGGCGACGGGCAATCTCGGCGTCGTCGGGCTCGGCGTCCTTGCTGGCGTACAGCGGCGTGTCGTCAAAGCTGTCCACGGGGCACAGGCTGGTCACGCTTTGGCCGGGGTAGAGGCTGGCGCCGCTGGGGTCGCGGTTCAGGTCGATCACATAGCGCGAATGCGTGGCCACCAGGATGGAGGCTCCCAGCTGTTTGGCAAATGCATACAGCGTGGGCATATGCCAGTCCGTGTCATGCACCTCGCGGCTTTCAGGCGTGAGCTTGGCGGCAATGTCGGCCGGTACATGGGTGCCGGTGTGGGGCATGGAAATCAGCAGAGGGGCCGTGCCCTGGTGAAAAACAAAGGGGGGGATGGATGGGCTCATGGAGCGATTTTCCTTGCTATCAAATACGGAGGTCAGGCACGGAGATCAGGCACTACGCAGCAACTGGCTGCGGGCCCGAACAAAAGCCTGTTGTGCGGTTTCGTGCTGCGGGTGACGGCCGGCCTGCACGCGCTGCTTGCCGCCCACCCAGACCTCGGCCACGGCCGAGCTGCGGTGGCTGGCAAACACATGGCCGGCATGGCCGCTGTCGGCGGGCAGACCGGCCAGCGCGACATGCTCGCCATCCAGCACCACGAAATCGGCTTGCTGGCCTACGGCCAGACCGGCAATGGAGCGGCCCGCAGCCTGGGCACCACCGGCGACGGCCTGCAAAGTCATGGCCGTGGCCACCTGGGGTTGGGCACCGCCGCCCAGCACATTGCGCTGACGCAGCGCCAGGCGCTGGCTGTATTCCAGCATCAGCAGCTCCTCGGCCGCATTCACCGTGGCGTGGCTGTCGGAGCCCACGCCCCAGCGGCCTCCATTTTGCAGCCACAAAGGCATGTCAAAAATGCCGTCGCCCAGATTGGCCTCGGTGGTCGGGCAGATGCCGGCCACGGCACCGCTTCTGGCGGCGCTGGCGTATTCCTCGGTCGTCATATGCGTGGCGTGGATCAGGCACCAGCGTTGATCGACGGCTGCATGGTTCATCAGCCACTGCACGGGGCGTTGGCCGCTCCAGGCCAGGCAGTCATCCACTTCCTGGGTCTGCTCGGCAATGTGGATATGTACCGGTGCCTTGGGCAGCATGGCGTGCAGACCGGCGACGGCGGCTTGCAGGCTGTCCGGCGGTACGGCCCGCAGCGAATGCGGAGCCAAGCCCAGATTGGCATCCTGCGCTTTGCAGGCGGGCGCCAGCTGCTGCAAAAGCGCTAGCATGTTGTCGGTGCTGCGAATAAAGCGTGCCTGGTCTTCGCGCGGCGGCTTGCCCCCAAAACCGCTGGTCTGGTAGAGCACGGGCAGCAGCGTCATGCCAATCCCTGTCTTCTGCGCCGCGCGCAGCAGGGCCCGCGACAGCGTGGCGTCGTCGGCATAGGGCTTGCCGCCTAGGTCGTGGTGCACGTAGTGGAACTCGCAGACCGAGGTGTAGCCGGCTTCCAGCATCTCCAGGTAAAGCCAGGTGGCAATGGCCTCTAGTGCCTCGGGCGACATGCGGTTGGCAAAGCCGTACATGAGATTGCGCCAGCTCCAGAAGCTGTCCTGCGCCTGACCGCGAAATTCCGTCAAGCCGCCGAACGCGCGCTGAAACGCATGCGAATGCAGATTGGGCATGCCGGGAATCACCGGGCCGGCCGCCTTGGCAGCGTCTTCCGCCTCGCCGGCTTCGCCGCTTTGCGGGTCCACACCGGTCAGCACTTCGATCAGCTGACCGCTCTGGTTCCAGCTCAGCAGTACATTGCGCGCCCATCCCGTGGGCAGCAAGGCATCTGCAGCAAACAAGGTGCGCGAAATGGAGGAGGAAGCAGTCATGGTGATGGTTCTCGGTAAGGCGGATAAAGCTCAGGCGGCAGAAAATTCATCCATGGTCTAGAACACCTTTCCGGGGTTCATCAGCGACAAGGGATCGAGCGCCAGTTTGATGGCGCGCATGGCGGCCAGCTCCTGGGGCGTGCGGCTGGCATACAGATACGGTTTTTTGTGCAGACCTATGCCGTGCTCGGCCGAGACGCTGCCCTTGAAGGCGGCGACCAGGCCGTACAGCTCGGCTTCGACGGCATCGCATTCGCCGTTGACGGTCTTGCCATCGACGGAAACATGCAGGTTGCCGTCGCCCACATGGCCAAAATACAGGGAATGCTTGCCGGGCCAGCGGGCCGTGAATGCGGCCTCGCAGGCCTCGGCAAAACGGCCTATATCGGCCTGAGGCAGGCTCACATCAAAGTTGATGGCCGGGTGCATGTGGTTGTTGAGCTCGGCGGGGGCTTCGCGCAGCTTCCACAGCGTTTGGGCCTGAGCCACGGACTGGGCGACGATGGCGTCCAGCACCTCGCCGGCCTCCATGGCCTGCTCCAGCACTTCCTGCATTTCGGACTGCAGCTGGGCTTCATCTTTGCCGTCAATATTGATCAAGGCCAGCAGGGGATGGCGCTCGGCGAAAGGCGCGCTGAGCTTGAGCCAGGACATGGAGGCCTGCACAAAGCTGTCCCACATCAGCTCATAGGCGGCCACGCTGTTGCCAAAGCGCGATTGCATGCGCTTGAGCACAGCCAGGGCCGAATCGAAGTCGGGCATGGCGACCAGCGTGGTTGCCGTGGCCTGGGGGGCGGGGCGCAGGCGCAGCAGCACGCGGGTGACGATGCCCAGCGTGCCTTCGGCGCCTATGAAGAACTGCTTGAGGTCGTAGCCGGTGTTGTTCTTGATCATGGGGCGCAGCATGGGCAGCACGCTGCCATCGGCCAGCACCACTTCCAGGCCCAGCACCTGGTCGCGCATCATGCCGTGCTGCAGCACGCCGTTGCCGCCGGCGTTGGTGGAGACATTGCCGCCAATCTGGCAACTGCCGCGCGCACCCAGATCCACGCCGAACACCATGCCGGCATTGACGGCGGTTTCCTGCACGGTCTGCAGTGTGACGCCGGCCTGCACCTGCATCAGCCCGGTCTGCGCATTTACCTCTTCGATGGCGTTCATACGCTCCAGAGAAACCGCCACCGCATCTTGCGCCGGCACGGCCGCACCGGCCAGGCCGGTGAGGCCGCCCTGGGGCACGACCGCCACCCGGTGCTGGCTGCACAGACGCAGCAGCGCGCTCACGTCCTCGGTGCTGCGTGGGCGCACCAGGGCCAGGGGCTGTACCGGCGGCGTGCCGCTCCAATCGGTCCAGAAGCGCTGGGGCACTTCGGCGCCGCGCTGCGCCACATCGGCGCCCAGGGTGGAAATCAGTTGCTCAAGAAATTGTTCGCGGGACATAAAAGCCTTTCTAGTGCTTTCTCCCTGCTCAAGCCTTTGCCGGTGCAAATATCTTGCCTTGACGCACGATGGTACAGCGGGGCTTGCTGCCAAACCAGTAGGCCAGCTCGGCCGCATGCTGCACCGGCCACAACACGAAGTTGGCCGGGCGCTGGGCGGCGATCAGACCTTGCTCATGCTGCAAACCCAGGGCCTGCGCCGCATGGGTGGTGATGCCGGCCAGTGCCTCGGGCACGGTCAGGCGAAACAGCGTGCAAGCCATATTGGCCATCAGCAACAGACTCAAACACGGAGACGTGCCGGGATTGTGATCCGTAGAAACGGCCATCGGCACCTTGGCGGCTCTCAAAGCGTCAATCGGCGGCACTTTGGTGTCGCGCAGCGTATAAAAAGCGCCGGGCAGCAGCACGGCTACGGTGCCGGCGGCCTTCATTTCGGCAATACCGCGTTCGGACAAATGCTCGATATGGTCGCAAGACAGGGCGCCGTACTGCGCTGCCAATGCCGCGCCTTCCATGTTCGACAGCTGCTCGGCATGTAGTTTGACAGGCAGGCCCAGGGCCTTGGCGGCCTGGAAGACCTGTTCGGTCTCGGCCAGCGAAAAAGCGATGCGCTCGCAGAACACGTCCACCGCATCGACCAGCCCTTCGGCGGCCAGTGCCGGCAGCATCACCTTGCTGACCAGATCGGTGTATTCCTGACTGCGGCCCGCATACTCGGGCGGCAAGGCGTGGGCACCCAGAAACGTGGTGCGCACCGTCACGCCGCACAGCTGGCCCAGGCGGCGCGCCACGCGCAGCTGCTTGCGTTCATGCTCCAGGGCCAGGCCGTAGCCGGACTTGATCTCGATGGCGGTCACGCCTTCATCCAGCAACTGCTGCAGGCGCGGCAGGGCCAGGGCCAACAGCTCGTCCTCGCTGGCCGCGCGTGTGGCCTTGACGCTGGAGACAATGCCGCCGCCGGCCTTGGCCACTTCTTCGTAGCTGGCGCCGGCCAGGCGCATGGCAAATTCGTTGGCGCGCTCGCCGCCATAGACCAGATGGGTATGGCAGTCGATCAGGCCCGGCGTGGCCAGCTGGCCGCCTCCGTCATGCGCAGGCAAGCCCTGGTATTGCGCGGGTAGAGCCTCTTGCGCGCCCACCCAGACCACCTGGCCCTGCTGCACCACGATGCTGGCCAGCGCGCCGTCGGCAACGGCGGCATCGGCAGCATCGGTCTTGAACAGGCCCGGTGCCAGACGCAGGTTGTGCCAGTGGCCATCGGCAGAGGGGGCTGCAGGTTCGGGTATGGCAGGTATGGCTGGCGTCATGGAGTCGCTCCGGGGTATTGAGTCAATCGATGGAAGGGGTGCGCCATGAACAAGGTTATTTCATAGCGGCTTGCGCATGATCTTGCTCAGTTTCAATAGGGTTTGAGTTTTATTTTGAATACTGACAAGCGCCATGCGCTTTTGTTTTTATAGCGATGGTGTCAGGCTGACCCATACCAGATGAGCGCCTGTTTGCTGCGGCGTCAAAGTAAGCGTCTCGGGCAGAGGCTGAGATGGCGACCACCACAGGCCTTGGCCGGGTTTCAGCAGCGTCTCGGCGGCGGCTTTCCAGCTACCGTCCAGCACCATGCACAGGCCTGCCGGGCTGTCCGGGGTCAGGCTGCCGTGCTCGGTCGCCATGACTTGCACTGCGGCACTCCATTGTCCGCGCCGGGTCATCACATTGAAGTCGGTGGAAGTGCCGCCCAGCAGCGTGCAGTCCAGCGCCACATCGCCCGAAAACGCAAACGGCTGCCAGCGTGGCTGCAGCGCGTGATGGATGCCGGCCTGGCTCGCGACCAGCTGTACGCCGTCGCCGTCGAGCAGCATGATCTGCCGGTCAATGCCGGCAAACGCCGAAAACGGCCCCGCCTGGGCAATCGTCGCCACGCTGACGCGCCAGGCAAAACTGTCCATGCCCGCCCCCGGCGGAAAACACACGATCTCGCGCGTGCTGCCGCCCCCGTTCTTCCAGGGGCTGTGGGGAATCTGGTTCAGATCAAAACGTTGCATGGAAAGCAGTTTGTAGAGATGAGCTATAGATCAATCCACCTAAAACTGGCGCGGCCTAGCTCAGAGACACCGAGCAAGAGCCGCCTCGCAGCGAAGGTGTCGTCCCCCTCCCGCGAAGCGAGAGAGGGGTAAGCGGCAAAGCCGCTCAGGGGGTGATACTTACTTCACCATCGGCAGGTTCAGCCCATGGCGCTTGGAGGCTTCCACGGCAATCTCGTAACCTGCGTCGGCATGGCGCATCACGCCGGTGGCGGGGTCGTTCCACAGCACGCGGTTCAGGCGGGCGGCGGCTTCGTCGGTGCCGTCGGCCACGATGACCACGCCAGCATGTTGCGAGTAGCCCATGCCCACGCCACCGCCGTGGTGCAGGCTGACCCAGGTGGCGCCGCCGGCGGTGTTCAGCAGAGCGTTGAGCAGCGGCCAGTCGGACACGGCATCGGTGCCGTCCTTCATGGCTTCGGTTTCGCGGTTGGGGCTGGCGACGGAGCCGCAGTCCAGGTGATCGCGGCCGATCACGACAGGTGCTTTCAGCTCGCCGTTCTTGACCATTTCATTGAAGGCCAGAGCAGCCTTGTGGCGCTCGCCCAGACCCAGCCAGCAGATGCGCGATGGCAGGCCCTGGAAGGCAATGCGCTCGCGAGCCATGTCCAGCCAGCGGTGGGTGTGCTTGTTGTCGGGGAACAGTTCCTTGATCTTGGCGTCGGTCTTGTAGATGTCCTCGGGATCGCCGGACAGGGCCACCCAGCGGAACGGGCCCTTGCCTTCGCAGAACAGCGGACGGATGTAGGCGGGTACAAAGCCGGGGAAGTCGAAAGCGTTCTTCACGCCTTCATCCAGTGCCACCTGGCGGATGTTGTTGCCGTAGTCCACCGTGGGAATGCCCATGGCCTGGAAGTCCAGCATGGCTTGCACATGCACCGCGCAGCCCTTGGCCGCAGCCTTGGTCAGTGTGGGGTGCTGGCCGGGGTCGGCGGCAGCGGCGTTCCATTGCTCCACGGTCCAGCCCACGGGCAGGTAGCCGTTGACCAGGTCGTGGGCCGAGGTCTGGTCGGTCACGATGTCGGGGCGGATGCCGCCGGCCTTGGCGCGTTTGACCAGCTCGGGCAGGATTTCGGCCGCATTGCCCAGCAGGGCGATGGAGACGGCTTCACCCTTTTCGGTGTGGTGCTTGATCAGGGCCAGAGCGTCGTCGATGTCCTTGGCCTGCTTGTCCACATAGCGGGTGCGCAGACGGAAGTCGATGCTGGACTGCTTGCACTCGATGGCCAGCACGCAGGCGCCGGCCAGCACGCCTGCCAGAGGCTGTGCGCCGCCCATGCCGCCCAGGCCGGCCGTGAGAATCCACTTGCCGGTCAGGTCGTTGTTGTAATGCTGGCGGCCGGCTTCGACAAAGGTCTCGAACGTGCCTTGCACAATGCCTTGGGCGCCGATGTAGATCCAGCTGCCGGCCGTCATCTGGCCGTACATGAACAGGCCCTTCTGGTCCAGTTCGTTGAACTTTTCCCAGGTGGCCCACTTGGGCACCAGATTGGAGTTGGCTAGCAGCACGCGCGGTGCATCGGGGTGGGTCTTGAACACGCCCACGGGCTTGCCCGACTGGATCAGCAACGATTCGTCGGCTTCCAGCTTCTTGAGCTGGGCCAGGATTTCGTCATAGCACTCCCAGTTGCGGGCCGCGCGGCCGATGCCGCCGTACACCACCAGCGCCTTGGGGTTCTCGGCCACATCGGGGTCCAGATTGTTCTGGATCATGCGGTAGGCGGCTTCGGCCAGCCAGTTCTTGCAGTGCAGCGTGGTGCCGCGAGGCGCGCGGATTTCGCGGCTGGCGTCGTAGCGTGGATCTTGCTTGGAGGCGCTGAGGATGGCGTCGTTGGCGTTCATGTTCATGTCCTTCAGGTTGGAATGGGGGAGTGGTCGGCCTGCGGATCAGGCCAGAGAGGTACGGAGTTCGGAGGCGCGGGAAGCGGCGGCGGGCGCGGCCGTTTCCGTCGGGTAAATCATCTGTGTCGGCACTTTCATGCTGCGCTTGGCCAGCGGGTAGTACACCAGCGAGGTCACCACCAGGCTCACGATCCAGGAGATGTCGGCACCATGCAGAGCCACGGCGATGGGACCTTTGTACATGGCCTGGTTCAGAAAGGGAATCTGAATTACGACACCCATCACATAGCAGCCCAGTGCGACCCAGTTGTAGGCGCCGTAGCGGCCTTCGGCGGAGTACAGCGCAGGGATGTCCACTTTTTCCTTGGAGACCAGGTAGTAGTCCACCAGATTGACCGCACTCCATGGCACGAACACGGCCAGCAGCAGCAGCACGAAGTTCTTGAAGTTGTTCAGGAAGTCCGAGCTGGCCAGCAAGGCCACCAGCATGGACAGCATCACAAAGCCGACGATGTAAACCACGCGGGTGGTGGGCGAGAACTGCTTTTTGGCGTTGAAGCCGCTGGCCGTGGTCAGAATGCTCATGAAGCCGCCATAGGCGTTCAGGCAGTTCACCGTCAGCTTGCCGCTGACGATGACCAGATAGATGAGCACCGCCAGCGGGCCGGCCAGTTCGCCCATGAAGCCGACCTGGTTCTTCAGGAAGTTGCCGCCCAGGGCCGCCACCAGCACGCCAAAAGTCATGGCCAACTGGGCACCGATGGTGCTGCCCAGGAAGGTGTTCCAGAACGAAGAGGACACCGAGGTGTTGGAAGGCAGGTAGCGCGAATAGTCGGCCACATAGGGCGCAAACGTCATCTGCCAGCCGGCCGACAGCGCCATGCTCAGCAGCAAGGTGGCCCAGGTGAAAGGCTTTTGACCAAAGGCCGTGGCCACGTCGTACTGGTGGAACAGCTGCCAGGCCAGATAGCCAAAGCCCAGGATGCCGATCACGGTGGCGATGCGGCCCACGGTGTGAATCAGCTTGTAGCCCACGACGGCGACGAAAGCCGTCAGGCCACCGAAGATCAGGATGCCGACATAGGGCGTCTCCACACCCAGCATGCGGTTGATGGCCTGGCCCGAGAGCACGGTGCCCGTGGCGGCAAAACCCAGATACATCAGGATTACCAGCAGCAGCGGCAGGGCTGCACCTTTGACGCCGAACTGCACCCGGCTGGAGATCATCTGCGGCAGACCCAGGCGCGGGCCTTGGGCGGAGTGCAGTGCCATGACGATGCCGCCCAGGATGTTGCCTATCAGCAGGCCGATGATGGCCGTCATGGCTTCGGCGCCAAACACCACGGCCAGTGCGCCATCGACCACGGCGGTGATCTGCAGATTGGCGCCGAACCAGAGCGTCATCTGGCTGTGCGGCGTGCCGTGGCGTTCCGACTCCGGAACCATGTCTATGGTCCGGGTCTCCACATGGCTCGCCAGCCCCGTTGCGGTTGATTGATTGCTCATTTGGACGGTCTCCAATCTCGGTATGCTTGCGCTAAATATCCATACAACTTTTGATTGATGCTCTAAAGTTGTCTATACCAATTTTCATGGTTTACTCAGCCTCGCGTCAATCATCTTTACGGGCGTTTTTGTCAGAACAAACCCTATGTCTCGCACCCCAAGTACGACCGCCGTTGTCGCGGCAACACCGGCCTTTCAGCGCATCAAAGACCATGTGCTGCAACAAATTCAGAGCGGCCAGTGGCAGCAGGGACAGGCCATTCCCAGCGAGGCGGCTCTGGCCAGGCAATTCAATGTGGCACGCATGACGGTGAACCGCGCCCTGCGCGAACTCAGCGACGAGCAGACACTGAACCGCGTGCAGGGCTCGGGTACGTTTGTGGCGCAGCAGAAATACCAGTCCACGCTGGTGCAACTGCGCAATATTGCGGATGAGATTTCCGCTCGCGGCCATCAGCATCGGGGCCAGTTGCAGCGGCTGGAGCGCTACAAGGCCGATGCGGCGCTGCTGCGCCAGTTCGAGTTGACGGCGGCGCAGCAGCAACTGTTCCACTCGGTGGTGGTGCACTTTGAAAACGATGTGCCGATACAGGTGGAGGACCGCTATGTGAACCCGGCGGTGGCACCTGATTACATGGCCCAGGATTTCGGCAGCCAGACGCCCAATGCCTATCTGACGCGCGTGGCCCCGCTGCAGGGGGTGCAATACGCCATAGAAGCCAGCATGCCCGGCCCCGAAGTGGCCGAGCTGCTGCGCATGGAAATCACCGAACCCTGCCTGGTGCTGCGCCGGTGCACGCGCTCGCAAGGCCAGGTGGCCTCGGTGTCGGCCCTGTGGCATCCGGCGTCGCGCTATCAATTCACCGGAAGCTTCTAAGTTCCTTGAGTGCTGTTTACAGCGCTGTGCTGGGCAGAATGCGCTGCAGGGTTTGCGGCCAGGCCGTATTCAAAGCCCACAGACGCATGGTTTCGATGTCGGGTGCCAGAAAACGGTCTTTGTCCAGATACGGCACCTGGCTGCGGATCAGTGCATATTGCGCCTCGATCAGCGGCGAGCTCTTGAGGCGGCGATCAAAGTCCATGCCCTGGGCTGCGGCCATGGCTTCAACGCCGACGATGACGGCCGTGTTCTTGGCCATCTCACCCAGGCGGCGCGCACCATAGGTGGCCATAGACACATGGTCTTCCTGGTTGGCGGAAGTGGGCAGGCTGGTCACGCTGCTGGGGTGGGCCAGGCACTGGTTTTCTGCCGCTAGGGCGGCCGCCGTGACCTGGGCGATCATGAAGCCCGAGTTGACGCCGCTGTCCTCAATCAGGAAGGCGGGCAGGCGCGACAGACCGGTATCGAGCAGCAAGGCCATGCGGCGTTCGGAAATCGCACCGATCTCGGCCAGCGCCAGGGCAATGATGTCGGCCGCAAAAGCCACAGGTTCGGCGTGGAAGTTGCCGCCCGAGATCACATCGCCGTTATCGAAGACCAGGGGGTTGTCCGAAGCGGCATTGGCCTCTATGACCAGCACGCGCGCGGCATGCGTCAGGTTGTCCAGGCAGGCACCCATGACCTGCGGCACGCAGCGTATGGAATAGGGGTCTTGGACGCGGCCGCAGTTGGGGTGGGAAGGGTCGATGGCGCTGCCGTCGAGCAGTTCGCGCACGGCCGCAGCCACGGCGATCTGACCCAGCTGTCCGCGTGCGGCGTGGATGCGCGCATCAAAGGGCTTGACCGAGCCCTGAATCGCTTCCAGCGTCAGGCAACCGGCGACCAGGCCGGCGGCCAGCACGCTCTCGGCCTGGAACAGGCCGGACAAGGCCAGGGCGGTGGAGACCTGGGTGCCGTTGAGCAGGGCCAGACCTTCCTTGGGGCCCAGCACAAAAGGCTCGAAACCCACATGCTTCATGGCTTCGCGACCCGAGACCACTACGCCATTGAGCTTGGCCTGGCCTTCGCCGATCAGCACACAGGCCAGGTGCGATAACGGTGCCAGATCGCCGGAGGCGCCTACCGAGCCCTTGGAGGGGATCACGGGCAGCACATCGGCATTGGCCAGTGCCAGCAAAGCGTCTACCAGCTCGGAGCGCGCACCGGAATGTCCGCGCGCCAGGCTCACGGCCTTGGTGGCCAACACCAGGCGCACCACATGGTCTGGCAGAGGCTCGCCGGTGCCCACGCTGTGCGACAGCACCAGATTGCGCTGTAGCTCGGCCAGGCGCTCGTGTGCGATCTTGGTCGAAGCCAGCTTGCCAAACCCGGTGTTGATGCCATACACCACCTGGTCTTCATCCACGATGTGTTGCACATGTGCCTGTGCCGCCCGCATGTCTGCATAGGCCGAGGCGGCCATGCTCAGCTGCAGACCACCGCCTTGAATGGCACGCAGCTGGGTCAGCGTGACCTGGCCGGGTTGCAGCTCCAGCGAAGAGGGAAAGTTTTCAGTAGTGGTGTTCATGGCTATACCTGTATATACAGTTGAAAACAAGCAAAACATCCGCAAGGATCAAAGACAGGGCAGGCTTTAGCCGCCGTGCACGGAATCGGTGCGGAACCGGCTACCGAGTCGGTAGCGCATGCCCGGATGCACGCAATGCACCCAGGTAATCGGAGTGCCACGCAGCCAGGTGCGGCGTGTCAGCATCAGACAGGGCTGGTCGGCAGCCATCTGCAGCCACTGCGCTTGCTCGGCAGTGGGCAGCATGGCATCGACCACATGTTCTATCTGGTCGTACTGCACATTACGCACCAGATAGACCGAGGGCTGAACCACCGAGAAATCCTGCTTCATGAAATCCGGCACTAGGCGCGGATTGACGTATCGATCTTCCAGCTGAACCGGGACCTCGTTCTCGAAGTGCACGCCTTGCAGATGAAACACCGAGGCGCCCACGCTCAGGTCCAGGGCGGCAGCCACTTCCAGGGAGGCCGATTCGCGGTTCATGCTGATGAGCTCGAAGCGGTGGTCGTGGCCGCGCTGTGCAATTTCTTCGCCAATATTGGCAATGCGCAGCAGCGTGGATTTCGGCTTTTCCTCGGCCACGAACGAGCCCACGCCGGCCACGCGGATGATCACGCCTTGCTCGGCCAGTTCGCGCAAGGCGCGGTTGGCTGTCATGCGGGCCACGCCGAACTGCTGCACCAGTTCCTGCTCCGAAGGAATGCGTTCGCCCGCTGCCAACGAGCCGTCGCTGATCTTGCGCAGCACATGCTCCTTCACTTGCTGGTACAGCGCGAGGGGCACATCGCGGGCAGGGGTGCGG
>NZ_CBCSIW010000032.1:0-27269 GCF_965139575.1 Comamonas aquatilis
AGCCGTTGTAAACAAAGCCAGTTTTAGCCGTGAAAACAGGTGCTCCTATGGCCACGGCATAGCTGCCCGGCGCTGCCCAGTTCTGGCGTGCAGCCTGATCGCTGTGTGCCGCAAACACATAGACACCAAGGGAGCGGCTGAGAATTCGCTCCCGACGAAGTGCGGAGTACAAACGGCGGTAAGCGTCCTTCCAAACACCTCCAGGATCCGTCCCCATACCAGTTACCAGAGCGATGAAATCCGTCTCCCAATTGGGATTGGGCTCGTTCAGCGGCACAGCAAACGCGCCAGATAGCTGCGCTTCGCTGTCGGCAATCGCGTAGATGGGGGTGCTCGGGATCAGGTCTGTATCGAGTGCCGCACCAGGCTCCAACACAAGCAGGCCGGCGTCATTCATAGATGTCGGTGCAACACCAAAGGCGATGCCGACACGCGCATCTGCACTGCGGTTGAGCACTTGGATACGCTGTACAGGTCCGCTTGCAATAAGAGTGGATGAGGTCGTGGTTGCTGTATGGGAAAGCGCGTATGCAGTCATGTTGACGTCCTGGGATTGAGATTCAAGCTTCTGGATGCGACCGAGAAGCAGCGCTATGGCGTCTTGATTCGATTTAGCAATGAGCTCAGCTAACTGCGCTCGTGATTCGGCCAACTGGTCTTCTCGGGAGTACGCGGCAACGATGGACTGCCGCCTTGTCGGCAATTCACCCAGTAGCTCAGACGCGCTTTCGCTGATGCGCTTGTAGATCTGTATCGTTTCAGCCCCTGGCGCCAAGACTTGAAACGTAGCCCCATCGGCAACATTCGCTCTACCAGTCGGCTCATCTGTGTATAGATCTGCTCCGGTGACTGCTCCTTGCATTGCAAGCTCGGCCCTGTCAGCCGCAGCTTCGGACCTATCGCGCGCGGCAATAGCTGCGGGCATGGCTAACTCGATGCCCATGGCAGTAGTGCGATTCCGCCCAAAGCGGTCCCGCCAGATGCGCTCCTCGGAGTTCGCATAGTTGTCCAGATTCTTCGCGTTATCGGACAAATCCTTCGGGTCATCACTATCCAGCGGATTCCCGGTGTCATATCGCATGGGCAAAACTCCACAAAAAAATGGCCTGCACAAGGCAGGCCAGAGACTTGAATGCCGACCAATGTCGGCTGCTAAACAGGTGGCGGATCGTTGTCGTCATCCGCAAAGATGCGCGCGTCGTAGTTCACGCACTGCACACTGGCACCATCGGTACCGCTGGGACTGACCTTCTTGACGATGGCCGGGAAGCTCCAGCGGGTGACCGGCCCGAAATACACATGAGGCGGCTCCGGCAGCTTGATCTGCGGCCACTCCCCCGCTGGGGTCGGGGCCAGCACTTCATAGGCGCTGGCTCCTTGAGCGGCTGGCCATGGACCGGCCAGCGTGCCGTCAGGCCTGCGAAACGCCACGACATACGGATCTGCGCTATCCCAGCGCAGCGGCTCCGTCACCTCCAGCCGGGCCTGGCCGCTGGCATTGCTGATGCCGGTGAGCAGGGCCGATTGGCCGAAACCAGGGATGTCATCGACCAGGCTGACAAAGTCGCCGTAGCTGTTGTTGAGCGCGTCCAGCTCCGTGGTGAAGCTGTACGTCCAGCGTTCATAGCGCTGCTGCCGGGCGCGGCGCATGCCGATGCGCCAGGCGCGCGTGCGGTCTGTCACCCCCAGTACCTTGAGCTTTTCCAGCTTGATGCCCAGCGAGCCCGGCAGCACACAGTTCACCGTCTTGGTGTTCCAGTTGTCGTCGGCATCGCTGAATTCCACCTCCACGCCATCGTTGTCGTCGGGCCGAATGCCGCTGAATGACCGCGCAATGCCCTCCGTGGTGTTCTGCGCGCTGTAGGCATGGCCGTCCTCGACCGTACGCACACCAGCGCGCACAGGGCGCAGCAGGCCGTCATCAATCGTCAGCTCGGCCATACCGGCGGCCAGCACTGCCTGCAGGGCGGCAAGCACCGTGGTTTCGTCAAACACATGGTCTGCCGTTTCACCGCGAGCCGTCCAGATGCCATGGAGGCGCTGCAGCTCGGCCATGTCGATGCTGTCCAGCCCATAATAGCCCACCGTGCTGCAGATATGCCTCAGAGCGGCCGAGATATCCCGCGCAGGCTGGGGCGCGCTCCAGGAGCCATCGCCCTGCAGCACGGGCAGCATGCGCGTGGCAACCAGGTTGAGCTGATTCTCCGACCTGGCCGCGATCTGCCCCAGGCCCCGCACCCGCACGCTCAGCGTGGTCCAGTCGGGGTAGCTGGTGCGCGTGGGCAGCCGCGTGCGCATGGCATACCACTGCACCTCATCGTGCACCTGCGTGCTGGTGCTCTTGGCACCCCGGCGCCGCACCCGCACCTGCGGCCGCATGGCATAGGGCAAGGCGATGCGCTCGGTGAAACCAATCTGGTCCATGGTGGCATCGGTGTACCACTTGACCACGCTCTGCCAGGCGCCGCCGGCGGCGTAGTCCCGGTACTGGATCTCCACCCCCACGGATCTACCCTGCACCTCCCCCTTGTCGGAGACATAGCAAAGGCCTTGGCTGAAGAAGATATCCACCTCCAGCGTGCTGGAGACCTCAGCGGCCGGGCAGCTTACAAAGGGGCCAGCCTGCTCACCGTAGACGGTATCTGCCTGCACGGTAAAGCTTGCCTTAGCCGCAGGCACTGTGCGCGGCGCAAAGCCCGCCCAGCTGCCGCCTTCGCTGGGTGCAAGCGTCAGCACCTGGCCGGCCACCGACGCAGCCGTATAGGTACGCCCCGCACGGCACACGGCCAGTGATATGACCCCATCGGGCAGGCCGCTGATGAGCCTATAGGTGAAGCCCCCGTCACCGTCGCTGACAGGTTGAGCCAGGGTGATCATGTTGCCGGCCACGGATTCCACCCGCAGCGAACCCGTCAGCGCACCCGAAGCCGTGAGCAGCATCCACAGCGAGGGCGCAATCTCGCGCCAGTCGGCTGTGAAGGTGTTGTAGGAGCCGCCCTCCTCGCCCGTCAGCAGCACCGTGGCGACCGTGACATCCTGCTCAAACATCAGCGACATGGCCGTGCCAGAGCCCCAGGCATTGGGCCAATCCACATCGGCCGTGATCTGCGCGCCGTTGAGCGCATAGCTGCCAGCCGTAGGATTGACGTTGCCCGAATCAATGGCGCTCAGCTCAAGCCCCGCCGTGCCGGCGCTGGTGCCGCCCACCTCCGGGCAGCTGTACCAGTTTTCATGCTGGGTGATGCCGCCGATATCGGCGCCAGGCCCATGCACCGTGAACTCAGCACCCTCCAGCGTGCTCAGCGGCGTGTTGCCGATCTTGACCGTGGCCGGATCGATCTGGTACTGGCCGGGGCCGACACAGAGCAGCATCTCCAGCCACTGCTCGCGCGGCGTGCTGAAGTAGCGGCGCGGCGGGGTCAGATAGTCGGGGTAGCGGATGAACTGGCCCAGCAACTCGGGCACCACACCATTGAGCTTTGCCGTGTTCGCCTTACCCTCGGCCGAACTCAGCTGCTTGCCTTGCGGCGTGTCGTAGCGCTGATTGCTGGTCGATGGAAGCAGCCAGCCGAAGAAGAAGTTGAAGATGCTGCCCACCAGCTTGAAGACGCCGCCGTGAGGGATGGGGCGGATATCAACCTGGTCTTCATTGCTGATCACCGTCTCGGCCCAGGCCTCCACCAGCAGCAGCACGCCATTCAGGTGCAGCGTGATGGGCTGGATCTCGCGCGCCGCATAGTCAATGCCGACGGCCTCAAACCAGCCCGCAATCGTGCCCGCCCATGGGTGCGACTCCACAGGCTGGCTCGGCATCTGTCCGGGGTAAATCTTGATCGTCATAAAACAAAACCCGCGTGTAGCGGGCCTGAAATCGGTTGAGAGCAGTCAGACATGGCCCATCGGGCTCATCGGTTTCAAGTATTCGCAGCTGGCCGTCCACCTCGACCACCAGCCCCACATGCACGCACAGGCTGGCCCTCCAGGCCGTGGCAACCGCGCCCACCCGAGGGGCGCACTGTGTGAAGCCATGCAGGGCTATGACCTGGTCAACCGCGCGCGTGATGCCGCGCAGCTCACCCGGCCTAGCATCCTTCAGGGTCGGCAGCAAGGCCCGGCCAAACAGCGCCGTGCGCGCATCGCGCACCAGGCCCCAGCAGTCGTAGTCCACGGGACCGCGCCCACCGCGCACATAGCGCGTCTGCAGGAACTGCCTCATTGGTACTTGACGCCAGGCGCCTTGTCCGCCGTGTAGCGATCACGCGGCCAGGCCAGGTTGAGAAGATCGAAGTAGCTGCCCTCAATCTGCAGAGCATTGCTATTCAGATCGCCCCCCTGGATCAGCATGCGCTTGGGAGCGGCCGCCGGCGCCGATGTGTCGTCCGACAGATACTCGCGGTAGACCACATACGAAGGCTGGCCAGAGTCGAGCGCGTCACTGATCAGGCGATGCGCCCGACCATCGACCACCCCCAGACCAAAGCGCAGAGACTGGTTCCCGATGGTGCTGCGCTCCGGCAGGGAGATCTCCAGGCCGCAGGCCTCAAAGACTTGTGGCACCCCATCCACCCCCAGCGTGAGGTCTTCATAGCTGTGAGCAAGGCGTATGTGCTCGCCACCCGGCAGTTCGATGTCCAGCGTACAGATGCGCACGGTCGTCACATCATCGCCGGCATAGAGCAGCTTCAAGGCTGTACTGATTGCCATGTCTACCCCTCCGGCCACTCTTGATTCACGGCCCGGTCAATGATGCTGGAGCCGATCACCAGCTCCGGCAGCAAGCCCCAGCCAGGGGGCAGCAGTGGCCGCGCCCACACCTCGATCGGAGCCGAGATCTGCCAGCGGTCGATACCCACTAGGTCGGGGCCTTCATACATGTCCATGAATCGGCAAAGCAGCTTTCCTGAACCCATGGGAGTCCTGAGCGGCATGTTGAACCACTCCACGCCATCGACCAGCCTCTCGGCAAACCATGCCTCGAAAGCCTGCGCTTGCGCCTGCGTCATCAGCCATGCACACGTGTGCACACTGGGCACGCTGGTGAATTTGCGGCGCTGTCTCGCCCGGCCCGAGGCCATGCTGGTGCGCAACAAGGGGCTTGCGTGCCGAGTCGTATGCCCTTCACGCAGCACGCAGGGGAACCCCTGCGGCCAGTCAATGTTTGAAGTGAGTGCCATCTATCGTCCTCGGCGCGTCAGCCCGTAAGTTGTCTCCAGCGCAAGCGCTTCCTCGCCGCCGTTGCGGATATTGCGAACAAACACGTTCGTGCTGTAGCTGCCATCAGCGTTCTGCGTCTGCTCGATCTGGCCGGCCTTGCTGGCGTCCTCGATGACGTTGACTATGGGTGCGCTGCCTGCAAGCTGTGCGGCATAGTCGGCACGCGTTGCAATACGCGGCGCACCGACAACGCCCCCATTGGCATAGCCCGGCATGCTATGCAGCCCCCGCCGGAATGCCTCGAACGCTGCAGGCCCACCAAGCGCGGCCATGTCGTCCTGGTTGAGAACGCCCTCGCCCGCATGCACCCAGCCCGCAATCTGCAGCCGTGCACCAGGGCCGGTATAGCCACCCTGGTCAAAGCCGGGGATCATTGCCAGACCTTGGCTCAGGGCCACCGTGCTGGCAATGCCCGCACTGGCCGGCGCCGCATTCGCACCAAACGATGCGAGCGAAGCCATGGCAGCGGCAGGCGCCCAAGCAGCAGCAGTCGCAGCACCAGCAGCCACAGAGGTGGCTACACCAGCCGCCTGCAACGTATCGCCCAACAGCTTGTTGGCCACCATCTGGATGCCCATGCGAATCAGCATGCGCAGCACTTCTTCGCCAATCGAAGCGAAGAGGCTGCCCACATCCATCTTGCCGGTCTTGACGAAGTTGACCAGCATGTCCTCCATGCCAGTGAAGGCCCTGGACGCGATGCCCTGCGCCTGCGAGTACATATCGCGGGCGCTTTCCAGATACGTCGCCAGACCCGACTGAGCACCGAGCAGCCAATTTCCCTCGCGCTCGCGCTTCTGCTGCAGGAAGTCTTCATACAGCTGCAACTCCTGCTGCTGCGCGGTCTGCGTGATCCGTATACGCTCAGCAAACGCGGCCTGGATGCGTTGACGCTCTTTCTCAGTGTCCGCACCGATGACTGCGCTGGCTTGGTCTTGCTGCAGCTTTCTCAGCTCTGCCTGGTGCTGCTGCATCAGCGAGATCTTTTCGCGCAGCTCAGCAGCAGACTTATCGCCCATGCCATAGGTCAGAAGCTCCAGCTGCAGCTGCTGCTCTTTGGCAATCAGACGGTTCTGCGCCTCATAGAGCACATTGCTGCGCTCCACTTCGACCGCACGCTGGCGCTCTGCCTCCTTAGACATATCGATGGCCGCTGCAAGGCCAGTCGCTTTGCTGAGCTGAGACTCTGAGAGCTTCAAGCTTTTGCTTTGGATATCGTAGAAGAGCTGCTCGTATGCGGATCTCTCCTCAATCTTGAAAGCCTGATCTCGCAAGGACTGCAAGAACTTTTCTGCGGCCTCCTGATCTTTTTCGGCTTGAGACTTGCCTTTGCCTCCATCAGGTTTCGGCGGCGTTACGGGGGAGTAGGGCCCTTTGGGCTTCGGAGGCTCCGGGAGCTCAACCTTAGGGACTTGAACATCCTTTTGATTTGCCCAGTTCTTTAGGGCATCCGATGCATCCACTGCCGCGTTCTGCGCCTGAAAAAGCAGATCGCGCGTCTTGCTTACATTACGCTGCAGCCGCGCATTCCCCGGATCTCTGCTGAGAGCTTCCTGGTGACGCTCCAGTGTCCCGGTCAAACGTTCGACATGGGCTGAGGCCTCCGATGCGGAAGCCTTCATCTTGCCGAAGTCATCCGTTCCAAGAAGCGCACCAAGCTTGTTTTTCGTGTTGATGAAAGCGACGATATTGGCGGAAGCTTTCACTACCACGTTGGTCAGATCCACAACCCAGCTCATGAGCGTTGCAAAGGCCTGCCGCGTGCTTTCATCAGCTAGTTGGCTATTGAGCTGAGTAAGCGCCGGGAGCACCTCCACAGCCACAGCATTCTTGATGCCTTGCAGATTGGCTTCAAGCTTGCGTGTCTCATCACGATATGCAGCACTGGCCGCCAGCGCGTCCTGATTGAGCACCAGGCCATATTTTTGCGCCTCGGCAGCCAGCTCATTCCAGGCTTTGCCGTTGTTTTGCAGCAAAGGCTGCAAGGCCGTAGCATCATTGGCCACAGCCTCCAGGTAGAAAACCATGTCCTGCTGGGACAGGTTGGCCTTGGACAAACTGTTGTAGTACAGCTGCAAGGCATCAGCGCCGGAGAGTTTGCGGAACTGGTCGATAGTCACCCCGACCTTGGGAGCGATCTTCTCGAAGAAGTCCTTCATCTCGCCGCCGCCGGTCTGCGCAAAATCGCCAAACTTGTCCTGCACATCCTTGAAGATGTCGGCCATTTTCTCGCCGCTCACGCCAACCTGCTGGGCACCATAAGCCAACTCTTGAAAGCGAGTGGTAGACGTTCCAGAGATACGTGACAGCGTCTCCACTTCTTTGGCAGCATTGGCCGTTTCCTTGGCCAGGTTGACTACCCCTTGCACCGCCCCTGTAACGCTGATTCCCGCGATGGTTGCAGTGAGTACCGTGCCGATACCGGCCCATGCCTTCTCTACGCTTTGAGCCCGAGCCTTGAGCTTTTGCTCCATCTCTCGGGACTTGCGATCTGCGGCGCGCTCGGCATCGGTCATGCCTTTGACAAAGCCACCGATTTTTGCGATCAGATCGATTGTCAGTGTGCCGAGTTGCCGTGCCATGTTTCAAGCGCCCATAAAAAAACCGCCCGAAGGCGGCTGCACGATCAGTGCGATGGATAGTTAAATGTTCAATCCCAATGACTGAACGCCATTGATGAATGACTGGTCAATTTCAGCCTGGCCAGCAGTGGAAGCACTCTGATTGATGCTGACAACTCGAAAAATGATGCGCTTGCCCGCCAGCATCTGACCAACCAGCTGCTTGGCCTTATCACCAGTCACTGCTGTGAATGGAGACATCGAGCGTGCAACCTGTTGCATGGACTGCTCGGTCAAAGCCTTGACTTGAGCACTCAGCTCGGGGGATGCACTGGGAACTGCAGCTGCAGTTGCCTGGTTCGCGGGCGGCAGAAGATACAGAGGCGTATCACTCGGGGTAATGGTCCACACCGGCTGATCGTCCACACGGATCTGCACCGTTCCTGTTGGGATTGGCTGCTTGCCACCAGAACGAAGGCCGACAAACAACTCTCCGTTGTAGGTGCCTACAAACGGGTAGTAGCGAAAATTGCGCGTGATGATTCCACTGCTGGTGCTGTAGTCACCAAAGGTCACCATCTTTGTGACGGAGTCATTGAACGCGTCGCGCTGCTGTGTCACCACCCATTGCGGCCCAGAAAAGCCTACACCTTCTGTCGTTGCACAACCTGCCAGCGTCAATGCAAGTAAGCCAGCACATGCTATCAGTCTCATAGCCCCTCCTCGAAAAGGCTAATCCTACTTCACAACATGCGCATGGCCTCCTCAAGGGTAAGCACCGCATCATTAGCTGACCTCTGACCCCATTGAGGCAGGAAGTCAGCGAATCGGGGTGCCTTGCTGCCCCGCTTGCGGGGCACGGTGCTGCTGACAGTGAGTGACACCGTGGCCCCTGCATTGGCAATGTGCTTGGCAAGTGTCAAGGGGCCGTGGAGCCTCCGGTACTCTTGCCACGCGAGGACTTCTTCATAGCTGAGGTTCGCCTTGGCTTGCGCAACTGTCCAGCCGCCGATGCCTGCGAGGACGAGCTCGTGGAGGAATTCATCGGCGGCTGAGAGTTTTTTGGGGCATTGACCTCATTAATGGCGATCACCATGGCCCAGGCTAGCGATGGCCAAAGGTTGTATGCCTGGTCATAGGTCAGCTCCTCAGAGGGCTTTTCAATGCCCAAGCGGACAGAGAGGCTGATCATCATGGCCCCCTGACTGCGGTCAGGCTCCCCTTTGCCTGAGAAACTTTCCATCACCCCGAAGGGCTGACGCACGACCCAAATATGGTCGATGTGGATCGTGCCGTCCTTATCCAGCCACTTGATTTCCTTGTGAACGGGCGAGGAATCGACAAAGCCACCACGGTTCATCAAGTCCTGAATATTCATGGTGCGCGGCCCTTCACCAGCCATTCAGCCTCAGTGGAGCGCTTGATCTTGATAGAGCCCTGTACGGGTGCCCCGCCCGCTTCAAAGCCCGTGAAGTTCATGCCCGAGATATGGCCGCGCCAGGTACTCCAGGTACGTGTCTCAGGCAGCTCCCAGTCTTCATTAGCAGCTACAGGGGCGGTGGGATCGATGTCCACGCCGTCGCCCCAGCCCATGGCCCAGAGCACTTTGGTGCGCGCCTTGTACAGAGACCAGAGCTTGATATGGCTCGGATCAGCGGGATCGATGCGCACCGTGAAAGTGGCATCGCCAGGGGTGATCAACCCGGGAAAGGTGGATTTCGACTCCATCTCTTCCAGGCAAGTGTCATCGTGCTCGTCACGCTCGTCCTCGCCGGTATCGACGGTCAGCGCGCAAGAGACTTTGATAACTTCAGCAGCGCCTGCGTCTTTGGGCATGAGCGCATAGATCTGCGTGCCTTGAGGCAACATAGGCATGGCGGTTCCTTTCGGTGGTTTCCGCGCTTGGCGGGATGGGTGAAAAAATCAGGTACGGCGAACCCACCAGCTCACATCCATGCTGATGCGGTAGGTACGCGTTGAGGGGTCACGCCCCATGGCGCGAATGGTGTTGATGTAGCAGTTCAGCTCAATCGCGTAGCGCAGGGCATCCCGCACCGCCTTGGCTGATTGGTCAGACTCCGCCCAGATGTCGATTGAGAGCTGCCCCTCATCGGCGCATGCTCGGCCGGCCAGCACGTTGTCTGGCAGCAAGTCGGTGCGGTACGTCACATAGGGGTAGGCACGCTCTGCGTCATCGTTTTCACCCCAGGGATAGATCCGAGGCTCCGGGTCACCCAGCAGAGCGAGCACGGCCGGTGAAGCCTTCGCCACACGGTAAAAAGGCACCATCATTTCAGCTTGCTCACGATCTTGGTGATCTGCTTGTCCAGCTCCGCGCCGAACAAATTGATTGCCTGCTCCGCCGTGGCCTGCGCTGCCGTAACCAGAAACGGCTGAGGCTTTTCCACCTCAGTGCCCAGTTCAATCAAATGCCAGTGTGGGGTGTTTCCCTTGGGGCCGGTGTCGGGGTTCCCCTTGGGAATGCGGCCTTTTTCAGTTCCAACGCCAACGCTGATCATCAGGTCTCCGGTGCGCTTGTAGTGACGGCCGCGGAATCTCTGAATGATGTTGTCCGATATCTTTCGGCCCGTCTTAGCATCATCAATGCTCTCTGCATTGATCTTGGCTTGCCTGCGCACCAAACTGGCAGCCTTACCAAGGGCAGACCGACCAGGCTTGAGTTGCAGCTCGCGCGGCAATGCAAGCAATCGCTTGCGCAACTGCTCCGCGCCGCTCAGAGTGAATTTGACGTCATTTGCCATCGTTGACGCCCTCGCTTACTGGATGTGTCTGATACTCAAGGCCACTGACCGGATCGGGCAGCACGCCTTCGATGTTGTAGATGCGACCGTCGTGCACGAAGCGCATGGCTGCGGTGACACGAGCATCCCGCCGCGTGACGATGCGCGCCGTGACTTGGGACTGACTGGCGGCAGCTGCGATGAACTCCCGGGCAGAGAGCGGTTTTACGCTCGCCCAGAGCTTGGTCACCTCTACCCAACCCAGATCAATCACGGCGCCTGAGTCAGGATCGCGGCCCGTCTGACGAAACTGCAAGCTGACGAGGTGGCGCAGTTTCCCGGCCGCGATCACAGCAAACTCCCGTCCAGCATGCGCGGCTGGGCGACCTCTTGCGCATCATCAGCCATTTGATCCAGCAGGCTGGCTATGCCCTCCGTCAGATCCTGCATCGCCTTGGTCTGCAGGTTGAGGGCTTCCGCCACTGCCAGGTTGCTCTGGATCAGTCGTTGCATGTCCGAGGACTTTCTTGGCGCGCTCATATGCGATCCTTCTCCACTTTTCCGCCCAGACCCGGGTGGCGTTGCACACATTGCAGTCGGTTTGCATCTCTACACCCCCAGTCCTATGCGATAGGGCCACAGCAGAGAATGCGCGCCCATGGGTAAATCTTGGGACGAAACGCCGACTACGCTGTTTTCGCGGTTGGCGTACAGATGCCCCAGAATCAGCAGCATGGCCGCCTTCACAGGGCCATTGATGACCATGGGGCAAGCCTCATCCGGCTCTGCAGCCGCCTCCAAGTCCGCCAGGGTCGCGTAGACATTGCGGTTGAGGAACTCGACGGCCGCGGACTCCGCTGCATCAAGGTAGATGCCGATCAGGTCATCTTCGCCATCGCCATTCGTGCGCAGATGAATCTTGGCCGTGCCCAGCTCGATGAGACTCACCTCCGCCCCCGGCTTGCCTTGGGCTTGGCCGCCTCGACCGACTGGTCCCCGGCCGAAGATGCCTGAGCTTGGACGGTGTTTTCGGTCGGCTGACCAGACTCCACGGTCGCGGTACCGGCTGCGGCGCCCTCGGCCTCTTGGTCCGCAGCGCCAGCGTCGATCAGCTGCTGTCCGCGGCTGCTGTCCATGCGCGCGATCAGGCCGGCGCGCGGATCCGGCTTCTTGAACTTGATGAGCATGTTTTCTCCTGGTGGAAATGAACGGGCCCGCCGAAGCGGACCCAGTCATCAGGTCACATTGCCGAAGTCGCCGTAGATGAACGCCTCGGGACGATAGACCGCCAGCGCCAGCCGTTCTTCGGCCAGGATGGTGACCATGTTCTTCACGAAGTCGTCTTCGTTCTCGGTGGCGACTTCAACGCGCGCCTGCCAGCGGTCGAACACCTGGGCGCCCAACTTGAAGGCGCCGGCCAGGAACTTGTCCACGTCAATTGCTTGAGTGGTGACCACTGGACGGTTCCACAGAGTGGCACCGATTACGCCTTGCGGGTTGCCGATGATGTAGCGGCCAGTGGAGTCCTTGAGCAACTCGATGCGCGCCCAGTCGATGGGATTCATCACCACGCCCGTGGAAGCGAACTCGGCCAACTCAGCCTGCAGGAAAGCAAGGCGAATGTTGTCGATGTTCGTCTCCGTTCCCGCAGGGTCGAAGGGGGCGGCAAACGCCGAAGCCTGCGGAATGATACCCAGCAGGTTCTGGCCAGTGCCGTCACCGTTGAGCAACTGCTGCTCTTCCTTGAAGGCCAGGCCGTAGCGCAGGCGGCCATCGATCAGGCTGGCCAGCTGGGATGCATCGCTCAGAATCTGACGCGAAGCCTTCATGTAGTGGGCAATCACCTTGGCGGTGGTGCTCACCAGATCGAACTTCAGTGTCGATTCGGGCTTTTTGGCGGTCTCGGCCACCATGCCGGCATTGTTGGTGAAGCCGGTTTCCTTCACGTACTCCAGCGCGCTGCCATCCATTTTTCCGGGGGTGATCAGGTCACGCACCGTCATGCGACGCTGGGGCAGCGCCTGCACGCCGGGCAGGCGTGTCGTCTGCACCAGATCGCCGGCCGCACCATCCGTGTCGGTGGTCACACTGGTGATCGCCGCATTGATGGTCATGTCGGCGCGGCCGCGCGGGGTTGTCTTGCCGAGGAAGGACTTAACCTCCTCGCTGTTCACGAACTGCTGGCCCAGAGACTGGTGCTGGACATCGGCACCCGCGCCATTCGCTTCAAGCTTGGCGATCAACTGCTCGACGTTCTGGACGTTGGCTTGCAGCTCGCCCTGCTTCAAAAGCAATGCATCCACCTGCTGCCGGGTTTCTGCGCTGAGATTGGCGTTCTTGGCAGCTGTCTCGGCGTGAGCCTTCAGCTGGTCGCTGACCGTCTTCAGGTCATTCTGGACCTTCTTGTATTCAGCGGACACGTCCTCCACTGTGCCGGCGGCGCCAAGCATGGCGAGGCCGCCCAAGACATCAGCATGGGCAGTGACGAAGGCCGTGACGTCGAAGCCTGCGGCCTGAGCGGTCAGGGACACTGCGGCGACAGCCACCAGCAGGCCAATAGAAAGGAATCGAGATGTTTTCATGGTTGAACTTTCAGGATGGTTGGAGGTGAGAGAGAAGAGACGCCGAGAGGCTGGATGCCGCCCCCGTCGCAATTGCGGCTGATCGGCCGCGTTCGGTGGGATCACCCTCACCGCCGCCAGCGGGATCGCCCACGCTGGACTTGAATTCGCTGATGAGGCGCATTGCCTCGCTCTTGGGCATTCCGCTGTTGCGCAGCGCAGCCTCCAGCCGGCGAACGGCTGAGGCGCTAGCATTCGAGCTGCCCCGGCCCACCTGGTCGGATGCCAGTAGCTCATCGGCAAAGCCCTGCTCCACCGCAGCCGCGCCGCCAATCCAGGACTCCGAGTCCATAAGCTTGGCGATGGCCTTCGACTCCAGCCCGGTGCGCACGGCGTAGATGTCGCCCATGGCTGCATCGAAGGGCTCGAGCCAGGTCGCCAGCTCACGCAGGTCGTTGCGGTTGCCCATGGTCACAACCCACGCGTTGTGGATCATCAGGAAGCCGGCGCGCGCAATCTGCACCGTGTCGCCCGCCATGGCGATGACCGAGCCGGCAGACGCCGCCAGCCCCAGCACCTTGACGTTGACTTCGCCCTCGTGCTCGCGCAGCAGGTTGTAAATAGCGAGGCCCTCGAACATGTCGCCGCCCGGGCTGTTGATGTTCACCGTCACCGGGCCTTTGCCAAGGCTGCGCAATGCGCCTGCCACGCGCTTGGCCGTCACACCCTCCCCTGTCCAGGGGTCGTAGCCGATGGCGTCATAGATGCTGATTGCCCGGTCTTCATCGCGATCGGCGGCGCGCACCTCAGGGCTCCAGCGCTCGAGCGCGCGCGGAAGGATTTCGCAGCGCACGCTGGCGCTCGGCCGCCCCATCGGTGCAGCCGGCAGATTTTTCATACTCATGGTTCAGCCTTTCTGCGGCTCTTCGGTGAAGCCCAGCAGCGCGCGGAGCGCGGCCCTGGCCTGGTTTGTTTGTGCTGCCGAGGCGTCTTGCCCCAGAGAATCAAGCGTGGTCATGGCCGACTGCACCGTGAGCACTGCAGCGTTGCCGCCCATCGGCTCTCGGTCTTCCAGCTCACGAACCTCGTCGCGGGTCAAAATCCCGTTGTTCACCATCGCGGCATAGAAGGCCGCGCGGCCGGCGCTGTCGGCGCGCAGCAGGCCTTCTACGGAGAACTTGGCGTAGTAGCGCGAGCGCTCGCCCGGCGCCAGCAGGTCCGTATTGATCGCCTGCTCGATCCGCCTCAGCCAAGGGCCCAGGGTGAAAGTCAGGAAGCCGATCATCTGCTGCTCGATGCCAGTCCCCCAACTGGTGGATTTCTCGGTGTGCCCCACCATCCAAGGAGGCACACGGAACCAGCGGCAGATCGACTCCACGGAGAAGGACCGGGACTCGAGGAGCTGGGCATCCGATGGCTTGATGCCTACAGTCCCGACGTCTGTGCCGCCTTCCAGAAGCGGGGTTTCCCCCCGCTCGACGGAGCCGGCGATTTCCTCCTTGAACATCTTGCGCTGATCAGGCTTCAGAAATGCCGCAACCTTGTAGTAGACCGTCGGCAGCATGCCATTGCGAAACGTCCGGGCCGCTGACCGCTCAGCCGCCATCGCGGCCCCGAAGACCTTGGCGCCATAGGCGATCACAGAGACCCCCGTCTCACCATCCAACGTGAATCCGGGAACGTTCCAGATACGGACAGATGGAATATGCCGCATTACACCGTCAGGCCGCGGGTACTGGTAGATCTTGCGGCCGTTGGCGTCCCGCGTGATAACCAGCTTGTTCGGGTCCAGAAAGGCCAAGCCCACCAGCCTGTCGCCCACGTAGAGCTTTTCGGCACGGCCATTGCCACGCAGCAGCATCGAGGCGACCAGCGCCTCCCAGAACACCGAGGCCGTTGAATCAGCATTGGGCTGGTCGTGGATAACGAAATGCAGAGGGTGGTGACTGGCCAGGCGCTTCCCAGAGGTCGTTCGCTCATGGATTGAGAGAGGCAGCGTCGCGATGGTCTCCGAAATCAGGCGAACGCAGCTCCAGACTGCATCCACCTGCATGACCCCTTTCGGCGTCACGTCCACGCCCGCTTCGCTGGCCATCTCGCGATCTGTGTAGAGGTCCTTATCCCGAAGGCTGAAGGACCGCACCCAGCCGTCGATGGCCGCGCGCACGCGACCCGCAAGGCCCGGTTTCTTCTGTATTTTCATGCCTTGCCCGTCCGTATTGGGTTACTCAGCCAGTCATCCATGTCGCCTTCGCCGTCTGGCGGCACCAGCACGCGGCCAACAGCCATGATCAGTGAGACCGCGCCGTCGATCTTGTTGTCATTGCCCTGCTTGATCGGCCGCACCACATCGTCGTTTCCTGGCAGGGTCTTGCCGATCACGTTCGCGATGCACCAGGTCATGATCGGGTTGCCGTCATGATGGAAGCGCCCCGAGGCGATAGCCGCCTCGATCTCCTTCATCGGGTCGCTCATGTTGGTGTAGTTCTGCGTGATCGTGATCGGCGTCAAACCCTCGTCGTCCAGTTGGTGCGCAAGGTTTGTGGCGCCATGCGGGTCGATTGGCGACGACTGCACGGGGTTCAGGTGATTGGCCTCCTTGGCCTCTTCAAGGATCTCCCGGTAATCGATCTCCGCGCCATCGGTCTGGATCAACAGGCCGGCATTCACCCACTTCTGATACCGCTCGGCCATCCGTCGGTTGTCGTGATTGGCCACCGTGTCCTCGGGCACCCAAAATCGAGGCGCCACACTGTAGTAGTGCCGCTTCCCGTCGATGTCCCGCCAGAACAGGCGCGCCATGCTATTCATGTCCAACTTGCGCGCCAAGTCGAATGCCAGCACGCACGGCTGGCCCTCGAATTGCTCCAGCGTCAGGGAGGAATCCTTCAGTGACTCCCACTGGGAAACGTTGAAGAAGCCGGCCTTGGCCGTCACCCACACGCCCAGGTGCTTAGTCTTGAACGTGTTGGTGAAGCGGGCCTGCTGAACCGCACGGCGTTGCTGGCTTTCCAGATACTCCTGATAGACCGACACACCGATGTTCGGATTTGCCTTGGCCAGGACGGCTGGATCTTTCCAGTCGTCACCCTCGTCAATGGTCCACACCCAGCCGAACAGCTCCTCATTCGGAACAGTGCCCTCAAGCATTTCCAGAACTTCGCGGCGCTTGTCGTAGCACGGACCTTCGATATTGAAGCCCGCCGTGGTGATCATGAACATCAGCGGCTGCTTACGGGCCCCCATGCCGGTCAACATGGTGGTGTAGAGCGCGTCCGAGTCATGCTCGTGGTACTCGTCTACGATGGAGCACGAAGGGCTCGCGCCGTCGCCAGGGTTGCCAATCAAAGGCTCAAATCGACTGCCGTCGGCTGGCCTGTTCAGGTTCGAGGCATTGACCTCGATGCCCGCGGCCTCGACCAGCATAGGAGATCGCTTGACCATGAGCCGCGCAGGTCGGAACACCTCCCACGCCTGCTTCTCCGTTGTGGCGCCCGAGTAGACCTCGGCGCCGAATTCATCGTCCAGGCAGAACATCGCCAGGCCAACGCCGGCGGCAATCACCGACTTCCCGTTCTTGCGATTTACTTCCCAGTAGCTCTCTCGGAAGCGGCGCATCTTGTCGCGCTTGCGCTTCCAGCCAAAAGTGCAAGCCAGGCCGAACTTCTGCCAGGGCTCCAGCGTCACCAGCTGACGCTTGAATGCCCACTCGCCCTTCGTGTGCGGCAGCAACTCGATCAAGGCGATCTTTCGCTGGGCCTCCTTTGGGTCGAAAAAGTAAGGCCAGTCATCGTCCTTGGCGCGATCGAGATCGTCCAGATGCCGCTGGCAGGCAAGGATCACATACCGGCACGCGGGAACCTTTCCCTTAATAACGTCCTTGGCGAACTTGAGCGCGGCGTCAACAGCAGGATACTTAGCCATTCATCAACACGGCAAACGGATTGCCGCCCCCTTCTGGCTTCTTGCCCATGATTCGCTGACGACTCGATGGATCCAGCCCCAGCATCCCGCCGTAGGTGGCCATCATCGCGGTCGCCTCCTTGAGTGCCGTTAGCGCCGGATTCTTGACGACGCCGCCTGTGGCGCCTGCAACGGTTATGCCGTTTTCCTTCACATCAACCTGGGCCATGCGGAACTGGTCGTAGGCGTTGCAGTAAACCTCGAGGTTCTGCACGTCGGTCGCCTCGAGAACACGCTCCCGGCACAACAGCGGCGCCAGCGTCTCCCACAGGACGCGGCCGTCATCCCCCATCCAGATCGGGCAATGGATATTGCGAACCAGACCGAAGTCGGGCTCTGACTTGTTTAGCGCACGCTTCCCAGGGTTCCCGGCCAACTCTTTCTTGGCCGTGGGTTTCGGGCGACGGCCAGAGCGCCCAGCAGCACCTGCCATTGGGCCTCCGGTTTAAATTTCATTTTTCGCGGGCGTAAAAATTTGACTAGGGGCGCGGCTGGTTCCCGATAGGGGTCCGGACTTTCGACCCACCCCTCCCCCTGGGCTCGAAAATGTCTTTTTTTTGACACAATCTGCCATTTTGCTCAAAAAATAGGCATGTCAGACCCGGAAACCTAGGGCTTTCCCTTGGTTCGTCGTTCCTCACGCTGCTTTTCGCCGCTGTGGCACGAGAGGCACAGGGACTGAAAAGGCCCCACCCAGAACATCTCTGGGTCGCCGCGGTGCGGCGTGATGTGGTCGCACACCACAGCCTCTTCCACCTTGCCGTCCCTCATGCAGTAGGCGCACAAGGGTTCCGCCACGAGCTGACGCTTGCGCAGGGCTCGCCACCTTGTTGTGGTGTACCAGGCGCTGAACTGCCCGGAACTCCCGCGCTTTGCCTGTTGAGCCTGCTCCTGATGCTGATCGCAGTAGCCGTTGGCATTGCGGTGAATGGCGTTGCAGCCTCGGTGCCGGCAGGGACGGTTAGGGCGCGGCGGCATTACTCACCTCGCCCGGACGCTGCAGCGCCTTTGCAATACACACGGCTGACTGCCCCATGTCCGATTCAATTGCACACCGTACTGCTATCGGATCAGCTCCACCTTTGACCGCTTCGATGATCAGAGCTTGGCGGTTCATGGTGCATGCCACAGGCGAAGCGACGACAGCGGCCAAGAGCGCGAAGCCGGCGATGTTCACTACTGCCTCCATATTTGCCTCTCTCTGGTTAGTACGCTGCGGCATCTAGCGGCCCTGGCGCTGCAACCCGTAGGTGCGCTGCAGCGTGTCTGCAACTGGGCCGCCATCACGGATGTCGGATTCGATCAACAGCGCGACTTCGGGGGGCTCTTGTTGTTGGCGCCGCTCAGGCTGAAGCACCTCAACGTCCAAGCCGCCGTCCAGCACCACGGCCTTCACACCTTCAGGGAGGAGCACTTCCATCCGCTGCATAAGCGCGTCTACCGCGCCATTCGACAGCACCTGCTGGCACTTGATAACCAATATGTCGCCAGACTGCAGGTTAGACACCTTCACGCTATCAAATACAGAGCTAGCCAGCATGGACCCTCCCGTAACAGTGAAACAGGCAGGGCATAAGCTCCAGCCCCTTGATGGCATAGACAGAACGGAATCGAATGCGCCCGCCTGCTATGCGCCCCTGCGCATCAAGGCGGATCGGGTTGTCGTGCACCTTGATCCAGCCGCCTGAGGTGCTGACCTCCAGCACGCGGGCAAAGCGCTCCCCGGTGTCCACATCAATGACCGTTGCACCCCGTGCGTTCTCTGCTGTGTAGAGCACTTCGCTCTCCTCGGGATAGGTGCTGCCACCGAGTGATCCGCCCCTACTGCAATGTGCGTGATCGTCGGGCGTGCTCGGTGGCAGCGAACCGGGAATGAAAAAGCCGCCGAGGCAGAACCAGGGCGGCAGTTGCCGGCTTTCGGCCAGCAAGGAGACAAACAAAAAAGCCCACAAGCATCTGCTGCGGGCTATATGGGCGCGTCTATTCATCTCTGGCTACCTGCACCGCTACGGGCTGCATGCAGGGCATCGGACAATGACGACTGGTGGCAAGATTTTTCTTGCGACCGACAGCGCAATTCTAAAGGCAGGTGGCCCAGTGTCAAGCCTTTCCATGCAACCGGGAGCGTATGCCCTGCCGAGCGCGCCCCACACAGTCCTCCATATAGGTGAGGAGCTTTCTCCCATGCTCACCGCCTGGAACCTTGCCATGGCCTGAACCACCGCAAAACCTGCAGGCGACAGACGATAGCTCCCCAGCTCGCGGTGAAAGCTGAAACTTTCGACCACTGCATGCGGCACATACCGGCTTGAGCCAATGCAAGAGCACGGCACAGCAAACGGATTCGGTCTCTGGGCATTGATCCAGCGCTGCAGTCAGCTGCAGATGCAAGCGCACCTCGGGGAGCATCTTGAGCATGCGCATGGTCTCTTTGAGCTCAGAAACAAACCCATCTTCAAGGCGCTTGCGGGCAGCGTCCGAGTGCTCTTTTTCTACCTGCTTCGATTGCTTCGCCGTGGCGATGTCCCGAGCCAGCTGCGCAATCTGCTTACGGGTCGCCTGACGAGGGATCTGGCAGCCGCGGCGCGCAGCTGCATCCCACTCGCTGTGCAACCGCATCAAAGCAGCACCGAAGCGCGATTTGCTCCAGCCGGCTGCAATCAAGTAGTCAGCATCACCTTGCAGGCCCGCCTCAACTCGCAGGCTGCTCGATTGGGTTGCGCTGGCGTAACGTTCCTGAGTCGTTGGTGTATCGGTCATCCTGTCCTCTTTCATCAATTGCCCATCAAGCGCCGAACAGTTACGTTCAGCGCGTCCAGTTCGCTCATCTTTTTGATTGCCCACATCCGGCGCTGGCCATGCAAGCCCATCAGCGGGCCACGGTGGCAGCTCTCGCACAAGGCCACGACGGTGTATTGCTGGCGCTGCTCGATGTGGTGCGCCTCGCTGGGCCCGGCCTGGTCGCACACGCTGCAGGGCAGCTCCTTGACCGCTGCCAAGTGGGCGCGCTCTTTATCGTTCAGTCGGTTCAGCATCCGGAGCCCTCCCCGAAGTCCTGCACCTCCAGGCCCAAATCCAGCGCCAGCCCATGTTCAATGCGGGCGCCACGGGATCCGCGCCAGCCGGGCAGCATGTAGAGGCAGTCGCAGGCCGCGATCTGGCGCAGCGACATACGCATGTAGCCCTGCCATGTACCGCAGGCGGGCTGGGGGTTCTCCGCAGGGTTCTCGACATGGTGACCCTGCGCGCGCAGCACAGCAGCTGCAGCATGAAAGGCCGGGTAGTTGAACTCGGGCAGGCCACTCATGGGCCCTGCGATGTAGATGCGTTTCACCACGATGCGCGCCCCCTGTCCTCTACTGGCACCAGAAAGCCGTAGTCGTTGCACACGTAGACAGTGCGAGCGCCCACTTGCATGCGGTTGCAGCAGCGGTTTTCCATCCAGCGCTCAATGAGGTAGCGCCCATCCGGCAGACGGTCATATTCCGGCCAAACCAGCCGCGTTATGCGCGAAGCACTGGGCGGCTTGCGCTGGCCAGCCAGGGGCACGACCTTGCCAAAGAATGCGGGGTTCAATGCCTGCGTCATTTTTTGACCACCTTCACTTCCAGGCCCAGCAGAGCCTTCATCAGGTGGCGCTTGATCTTGAATTCCGGGGTCTCCACACCCTTCACATCCTCGATCACCTCGATGCCGTTCTCCAGGTACACGAAGTCAGCGATGTAGCGAATGGCAGGCCGGGCGCGCGCAGCGCCAGCAAACTTGACCGATGGAACCATCTCGAACACCACCTGGCGGCGCAGGTCGCTGATGAGGCTCATGGCCTGCAACTGGCACAGATGCGCCCAGCGCCGGTGCTCGGCCCGGCTGTCGAACGTGGTGCCGTCGGCGGCCACAGACTTCTTGTTGCCGTACTTGGCTACAGGGGCGCCAGCTCGCTGGGATGCGGTTTGAACTGCAGGCGCTGCAGCTCGGCCTTGACCGATTCCCGCATTCCCAGCCACAGGCCGTGCCCATGTGTCACGGATTCCCTTTCCAACTCCATAGCCCTGTACCTGGACTGCTGCCAGCAGCCCGGCGTCATGGCCAGCCTCACCAGATGGTCCCGCGTTTGCTTGAAGTGACTTGCGTGCATTCATGCGAGCCCCCGTGCAAGCGCCTGCTTGACTTGGTTCTGGCTCCACAGACCCGCAATCCAGTTGACGCCCTTGGCTGTGAACTTGTAGTGCACATAAGCGTGGGAGTTGTCACCATGCTCTGCCGTGCCGGTCTTGGCTTCAAAGCGGCCGTTGTGCATATGCTCGGCGCGCGGCGTCAGCGGGCCCTGCGGAGTGGTGCAATACATCAGGCCGCGCTTGAGCAAGAAATCAGTGAAGTCGTTCAGCTTGGCGCCCAGGACTTTGCACACCTCACGCACACCCATGCTGCCGGTGCCGGGCTGCACGTAGCGCTCCACAAATTCCACCTTGGGCGCGGCCAGCGCCAGCGCGGCTTGCTGATGCTCAATCTGCTCGGCCTGCTCAGCAGCCAAACGCAAGGCCTGGGCCATGGTCTGGGGCAGCTTGGGCGCCTGCTGGGCCTCCAGCTCCTGCCAGCGGTCAACGATGCGCGCCGTGTACTCCGGGCTGTTTTGCGCGACAAGGATCAAGCTGTCGCGCTTCTCCAGCAGGTATTCGGTGTATCGGTTTCCGTTGTGCTCGAACTCTTGCACTGCAAGGGTTCTAATCACGCCAGTGGCTTGCATCCGCTCGGCGCTTATCTTGATGTTGGAATGGGTCTTGCCCAACAGATCCGCTATCTCGCGGGTGCTCATCTTCTGCACGGTTTGGGTTTGCAGTTGCATGCTCTGCTCCTTCATGGGTGTGATCTCTTTCGTGAAGCTCATGCCGCACCTCCCTGCTTCCGACCTTTATTGAGCCCAAGCGCCTCCATTGCGCCCTTGAGCACGCCGTGGGTAACGGTCTTGTCGCCAGCCTCAGCGCGGGCAACGATCTTGCGAGCCCAGTCCTTGCCGTCGCCTTGAGGCTGGATAGGCACATCCAGGCGCACCAATTTGGGCGCCGGCAGCGCCAGCAGGCCAGACTCTTCGGCGTAGGTCTTGCGGGGCGTAGCAGCCCGGCACAAGGCTTCGAATTGCGGCAGGCTCGGCGGGAACTCAGGGTGAGATGCGGAAATGCGCGCGGCAGCAATCTCGATCACGTCCGGCGTGTACTTCCTCAGTGCAGCACCCCAGACCTTGAGCGCGGCAGTCATGCCAATGTCCTTGCCGCCCTCCAGCACGCCAGAACTGAACTTGCTCAGGAATGCCGTGCCGTAGGAGCCCTGCATCAGCAGGAACAGCTTTGCGATACCGGTGGCCACGGCTTGCGACTCTTCGCGGCGCGGCGCTGCGGCCATGTGGGCCAGTTGTCCGATGGGTTTCATTCGAGGTCTCCCAAGATCGCGGCCATGGCCCCAGCGTGCTTGCCACCAGCAGCAGAGGCTGGCGCCATGGATGGGCGGCGAGTGCCGGGCATTTCCACAGCGCGACGGATCCAGTTGCGCCAGGTCGCGCACCAGTCGGCCTTGCGTCCATCCTTACCTGCCTTCGCATGCCAGTGGTCGGCAAACATCGCGGCCTGCCGGCGCACCTCCTCCTCCGTCAAGGCCGGATGCTCGGCAATAGCCCAGTCTCCCCAGCTCTTGAGCAGCTTCCAGTCCTTGGGTAAGCGCGTTCCAGTCGCGGTTTTACCGGTCGTTCTGCCTGCGTTTGACGGAGCGGAAGGCGAAGTGTCACGGTCAGCACAACCAACAGAAGCTAGTTCTTTAACTAAGTCTTCTTTATCTGTATCTATATCTGTATCTGTACGCGTGACATCCGTACCCGTCACGCGTGACTCATCCGTGACATCGTCGTGACCACCCTCTTCTCCCTCTGAAGCTTCGTCTTTTTTGCGCTGGCGCTGGCGACGTTTGCGCTCTGCGGCGGTGTTGTCGGTGTCGCTGCGCATCTGCAACGTGGCCCACTTGGAAGGCTGCAGGGTGGCCTGCTCGATCAAGCCAACCTCAGCCAGGCGGCGGGCCACCTCTTCCAGGCTGCGCACGTCCAGGCCCAGCTTCACAGCCACCTTGCGCATCAGCAAAGCAGGCGCATCGCCCTTGTCCAGCAGACCCTCGCCCTTGAGGCACAGCAGGGCTACAAAGTGCCAGCGATCCTCAAAGGCCAGAAGCTTCAACTTGTCGTCATCGACCATCCGCGTGTAGGTGCGGAACCATGGGAGCTTGCTCATCGTTCTGACCTCGCGTTATCTGCTGCGTGCTCTGCATCCAGGGACTGCTGAACAGCGAGTAACGCAGCCACGGCCTCAGCGATCTCACGCTGCACCACGCGCTTGTCGTTGTCGCTGACGTTGTTGTCGGCCTTCGCCATCGTGGTTGCCATCAGAACGTCGGCGCATTCACGCACAGCGATGGCTGCGGATTTGGAGAGGCACTTTTCAGCACCAGGCTGGGCCTCGGGCAGCGCCAGCATGCCGGCGTTGAATGAGAAGACCGTGCCCAAGGCATGCGCTTCAGCGCTACCCGCCTCACGGCACATAGACGCAATCTCTTCAGCGTCAGCGAGGCCCATCTTGTGGCTCGGAGAAACGCCGCTCAGCTCCTTGCGCAGAACTTCATCGGATTTATTCAGACGGGTAGCTAAAGCAGCACGGCCGCCCGGGTAGTTGGCGACCATGCGTCGCAGTGCATCAAGAGCATTCATGTCGTCCGGACTCCGAGAAAAAGGACGTTGCGAGCTGGGCCGCAGAAAAACACACTGCCTGCATGAAAACGAAAACAGGCCAGAGGAGAGGGGAAGGTGCCCGCCGCACCCTGAGCTATGCTTGTGCTATATGCACAACCAGCAGACAACAGGATTGCGGACATGAGCGAAGAAAAGCTGAAACAAATGCTTGTCGAGCAAGCGAAACGCATCGAAGAGATTTCAGCGCTACAGGTGCAATTGCTTGCGATGATTGCGGCGAACACAACCATTGCCACCGCTCTCGTAAAAATGGACGGTGGAACAGATCCACTCATTGCAGCGCTCGCATACCAGTCGCTTCGGACAGAGTCCCTGCTACTGAACTTTTCGACTGGAGACGTGCTTGTAGAGTCCTACCAGGATTTCCTTCGCGGATCTTTGCCTCCGGACGTCCACGAGCGTCTGCAAAATCATCAGCTTTGGCCCGTGGCGCAAAAAGCTGCGTAATCGCTTTCGTCTGCTCCTCAAGAGCGACCGACAAGGCCATCAACTGGTCAAACTTTCGTTCCATACAAGCAGACCGAATTGACCTGTGCATCGGCAGCGGCCCTGGCCTCTTGGCCTTGCGAACCTCACTCATTGCCCACCTCCTTGGTCGGGGTGGAGGGCTGCGCCAGCTCGGGCCAATAGACCTGCCAGTCATTTGGACGGCAATCGAGGCGGCTTACCACCCCCTTGCTTTCGCGCTCAATTGCAGGACAGTAGTGAGCAGGAATTGGCCGGTCGCCACTGCACCAATCAGAGAGATCAGAGGCGTGAGCACCTATCTTCCGTGCAAACGCAGACTTGCCGCCTCGCTCTAATGTTTTGAGGTATTCCGATAGCTTCATGAGCAAATTTTAGCCTAAGGCTAATTCATGTCAATAGCCTCTCGCTCATTGTCGCAATTAGCCAATTGCTAAATACTCAACACATGCAACCGATTGACGTTACGCGACGTGAAAACCTAGGCCGGCTCATCAAAGAAGCAGGCAGCCAAGCTGCGCTCTCCGAAGTGATTGGCAAAGCTCCCGCCCAAATCAGCCAGTGGCTAAATGCCTCCACCAACTCCAAAACTGGCAAACCTCGGGTAATGAGCAATGCAATAGCAAGAGAGATTGAGATCAAAACAGATAAGCCCGAGGGCTGGATGGATCAACCCGCCAGCCGCGATGAGCTAAGCACGCCTGGGGGCTCCAACGCAGAATTCGCAGCCCTCGCAGGGGTTCGTCGCGTCCCTGTTATTTCTTACATTCAAGCCGGACTATGGACTGAAATAGCGGGCGACTTTCAGCCTAGTGACGCTCACGACTGGCTGATCACAAGTGACAAGCACTCCAAGGACACGTTCGTACTGACAATTCGCGGCAACTCCATGGAGCCCGACTTCAAAGAGGGCGATGTCGTCATCATTGACCCCTCAGTTAAGCCCCGACCTGGCTCGTTTGTCGCCGCAAAGAATGGTCGAGAAGAAGCCACCTTCAAAAAGTACCGTCCACGCTCCATTGACGTACTCGGCAATGAAGTGTTTGAACTTGTTCCGCTGAACGAGGATTACCCCACAATGCGCTCAGACGAACAACCTATCGAGATCATTGGAACCATGGTGGAGCATCGCCGCTTCTTCAAATAAGTATCACCTTCCAGCCACCATCAAGCCCGCTATTGCGGGCTTTTTTTCGCCTAAAGCTAACAACTCACGAAATTAAATTAGCCTTAGGCTATTGACACAAACATTAGCTCAAGGCTAAAGTTCATCCATCGCAGCAACAAACCGCTGCGATGGGTGCCCAGGGATCGATCCAGCACCGTGCATGCGCTCATGCAGCTTGGCAGGCTGGGTAAACAAAGCACCCCCGCGACGGACAGCGGGCAATAAGAGGGCCGGTCGCGGGCAGACGCGACACAGCGAATCTGCCGGTGCGAAGGCTAGTAGCGCTCTGCTCCCGGACGGGACAAAGCAACGCGAACGAGATATGGCGCCGCATGTATGTCGGACTTGAGCCGGCAGCAGGCGAGCTACCACTGCACCGCGAACCAGCCCCTGGGTCAATAAAACGGGGGTGAGGCATACAGGGTTGCCAAGAAAAGAAAAGCCCTCTGCGCAAGCAGCGCCAGCCCCTGAGCGACATCAGGGGCAAAAAAGCCAAGCCCTTTCCCCAGAGAGCGCTTGGCTTTTTTACGCCGATAGCAGGGCGGCCCTCCCCTGCAATTTGAAAGCCTTCCCATGACTACTACCGCTCAAGCCCTCATCAACAAGCTCTCTGAATATGACATCGTGATCGCCATCGACACATCCGGCTCCATGGGTGAACCCGTCAAGACGGGCTCCAGCACCAGCCGCTGGCAAGGCGTTCAAGAATCTGCAATGGCCGTGATCCGCGATGCACAGCAGATTGACCAAGACGGTCTGGGCTTGGTGCTGTTTGGCAGCAAGGTGGAATCCTTCGATGGCGTGACAGCCGACAAGGCGCGCGAAATCTTTGCCACTCGCCAACCTCGCGGCACCACGCCGCTGGCCGAAGCGCTGGACGCGGCATTTGCGCTGGCCGGCAAGTCCGACAAGAAGGACATGATCATTGTCTTCACCGACGGCGTACCCGACAACAAGGAAGCCGCCGCTGCTCGCATCATCAAGCAGGCCAACAGCCAAGCCAACGACAACGACTGCACCGTGCTGTTCATCCAGGTGGGTGACGACGCGGCCGCAACGGCCTACCTGAAATCGCTGGACGACGACCTGAAGGGCGCCCAGTTCGACATCGTGGATGCCAAGACCGTGGCCGAAGCTGATGCCTTCGCCACCACGGCCGAGCTGATTGCAGCAGCAATCGAAGACTGAGCCCAACCATGATGATGGTTGACGTGATCCTGCTGGCCTTTGTGCTTGCAGTGTTTGCCGCTGGCTTCTGGTGCGGGAACAAATTCCGCACTGTGGCTGCCATGAAGTCGGCCATTGCGGCCTGGTTCAAGTAAGCAGCTGCACGCCCACCCGGAGCGCATCCGGGCCTCCCTCCTTAGCTCAATTGGATAGAGCTGCTGTGTTCTAGGCAGTAGGTTGCACGTTCGAGTCGTGCAGGAGGGGCCAAGGAGATTGAAATGTGAGCGAGTAGCCAGCATGCGGCATGCATGTGCCTTCCCCCGCAGGGCTTTAGCGGGGCCAAAACAAAAGCGTCTTCATCCGAGGGCGCTTTTGTTTTTCAAGGAGCAAAGATGCCAAATTGGGTCACGAACAAAGTGCTAGCTTCGCAGGCTGTAATTGAGGCCGCGACCAATCAACAAGGGCGATTTGATTTCAGCAAGGCTATGCCATCGCCGTGCATCGTGGGATCGGACTGGAATGGAATCAGCATGAGCGCCGAAACCATGGCAGAGACTGTAGTTGGACGGGCGCTTTCGGATCACCCCTTGCTTCGAGCACTGGAAGCCCAAAGCCGCGAGGCAGCAGACATCAAACAGCTGGATG
>NZ_CBCSIW010000033.1:0-23406 GCF_965139575.1 Comamonas aquatilis
CTTTTGCCAATTTACCTGACCTCAGTATCAGCCCAAACCGGTCTCATCTTCAAAGGATTGAGGTGATTTGTCATTCGTTACCAAAAAGCGGAGAGTCTGTTAGAGGCTGATCTGAGTCATTCCTGGTCCAGTGCTTGAGCGACAGCAACGACCAACACCAGCCGTTGAGGGCTGCCTGTCCTGAACGACCGCTTCACCCTTGGGACCGGCTGCTCGATTGCGCGGTTCGCTGCGTACCGGCTCGAAGGACCGCTTCTGCGTCCCCCGACAGGCTCTTGTCGATCCGCCCAACTTCAACAAATGACTGCTGTACAGTGACTATGTCTACACCGTAACCTCACGGTCTGCGCGCATTATTGGTCATTGGAGAGCCGGCGGTCCCCGCATGCCTTTCGGCTTGTTTCAGGCGGACAGGCGATGTCAGGAACATGCCGCAGTGAGACTTCAATCTTGAATGTCCACTGTCTACGCTTGCGAACTCGTGCTCTGAGCTCTCTGCGGCTACTCGCTTCATACGCCGGATCCCGTTGCAGGAAAGTAATCGTACAACGCTCGATGAAGGTCAATTCCGCCGCTGGTAGCGGATCAGCACATTGATAGTTCTTTCGTCCAGTGGCTTCGCCTTCAGCGAACAAGATATGTAGCCTTGGAAAATCCGTCTATGGCTTGAAGCCGGAGCCCTCTTTGGCCGCCTGCGCCTCAAGCATGTTGATAACGGCGCGCACCTTGGGCTGCAGGTAGTGTGACTTTGGCCAGACTACATGGATCGGCATTTCGCCGCCTGCGAAGTCTTCCAGTAGCGGAACGAGAGTACCTCGATTGAGATCCTCGCCGACCAGCCAGGTTGGCATTTGCATCACGCCACAACCCGCAAGTCCAGCAGTCAGCATGGCTTCGCCGTCGCTGAATTCGTGGCGAGCGTGAATTTCCTGATGTGCCACGCGGCCCTCCGGGGTGCGTAAAAGCCATGTCTGCTTCTGTTTACGGCGCGAACCAATGATGCAGTCTCGCTGGAACAGCTCCTCTGGCTTACGGATGAGGCCGTGCCTTTCTATATAGGCTGGAGCGGCGCAAATCACCAAGCGCTGCGTGCCAAGCCGCTTGGCTACCAGATCGCTGTCATCGCTCAGCTCTCCAATGCGCACCGAGAGGTCGTAGCCCTCTTGCACCAAGTCGACGGTACGTTCAGTAAAAGACACGGTCAGGTCAAGCTTGTCGAACTGATTAGCCATCGCCAGCAATCCCGGCAAAACATGCCTGCGCCCAAAGGCTCCAGGAAGCCCCACATGAATGCGTCCTTGGGGTGCCCTATCTTTGGGAGTGAGGCCCGCTTCCGCTGCATCCAACTCGTCGATGGCCCGTGTACAGGCGGCTAGATAAGCCTCGCCTTCAGTGGTCAGGGTGATGCGCCGCGTAGTGCGGTGCAGAAGCTTTAGCCCCACTCGCGCTTCCAGTCGGGTCACGCTTTTGGCCACCCCAGAAGGAGTCAGGCCCAGCACCTCGGACGCCGCAGTAAAGCCGCCAGCCTTGGCTGTGGCAACAAACGCATCGATGCCAGCGAAACGATCAACAAGGCCTTCCATTTTTGACTCTCATTCTTAAATGATTGGAATTAAACAAAGATTATCTTTATTTTCAAGAGGAATAAAGTATGGACTGGAATGTTCAGGAGCCGTCATAAATGCTCAGCAGGCCAAGCTCCAGCCGGCATCACCCCCGCCGCCACGTATCTCAAAAGGACAACCATGAACCCGCTTTTCACCCCGTATGACCTAGCAGGCTTGAGTCTGCCGAACCGCTTTGTGATGGCGCCTATGACCCGCTCACGCAGTGCAAATGGCGTGCCCGACGTGCTGACAGAGCTCTACTACAGCCAGCGCGCTTCGGCTGGCTTGATCATTAGTGAAGGCATTGCCGTCTCGCAAGAGGGCACTGGATACCTGTTTACGCCGGGCCTGTACACCGACGAACAAGTTGTTGCTTGGAGGCGTGTTACCGACGCGGTTCATGCTGAAGGCGGGCGCATCTTTGCCCAGCTGTGGCATGTGGGCCGCAACTCCTATGTGTCGCTGCAGCCGGGCGGCAAAGCACCCGTGTCTTCGGTGGCGCGCAGCCCCCGAGATGTGAGCGCCTATGCCTGGGCCGCACCTGGGGTGCCGGGCCATGTTCCGACAAGCGAGCCGCGTGCACTGAGCACTGACGAAGTGGTTGCGATTGTGGATGACTTTGTCGCCGCGGGCCGACGTGCCATGCAGGCGGGATTTGACGGCGTGGAGATACACGGCGCCAATGGCTATCTGTTCGAGCAGTTCATCAACGGTGAATTGAACACGCGCCAGGACCGCTACGGCGGCAACATCGACAACCGCCTGCGTCTGCTGCTTGAAACCTTTGACGGGCTGAGCGTGGCGATTGGTTCGCGACATGTCGGCTTGCGCATTTCTCCATTCGGACGCCTGTACGACATGCATCCATTCGACGACGAGAAACAGACCTGGCTTGCACTCGCTGCCGAACTGGGTAGGCGCGACCTAGCCTACGTCCACTTGAGCGATCAGCGAACCATCGGCGCCGATTGTGAGACCGCTTTCTTCGAAGATTTCCGCAAGGCCTACCCCGGCACGTTGATCGTCGCCGGTGGCTTCGACAAAACCAGTGCAGAAGCGGCTTTAAAGGCTGGCAAAGCGGATCTGATCGGTTTTGGTACCCCCTTTATCGCCAATCCGGATCTGGTGGAGCGCATCGCGAATGGGTGGCCACTGGCACAAGCCCAGCGCGATACTTTCTACGGCCTGCACGGCGCGCGCGGTTACACCGACTACCCACGTTATGCCGATCCAGCGAACCCCGCGACGGCATTGGGGCTGCAATGCTGATAGGTACAGACTCCCGCCTAGTTCTGGCAGCCTTGCGAGAGCAATTTTTCGCCGCCTGGTCACGCGGGCAGTGGCAGGATCTGACACCGAACCTGGTTGAGGATGCCATCCTGACTAGCAGCCAGCATGGAGAAGGCCGGGGCGCGACCGAATGGAGGTGTCTGCTGGCGGCCGATTCCGCTGCCCTGACATGGATGCGCACCAGCAACCACGCCGTCCTCGTCAGCAAGAGCGGACAAGCTGCATCCAGCGCCTATGTCATCGGCCTGTTCGGCAGTGGGCCGCAACAATTTCTGTTCGGCGCCAGTGTGGTTCTCCGGTTTCAGTCTCATGACCCGGAAAGTCACTGGTCACTATTCGATGCCCGCATTCAGGTGAATTGGTGCAAAGGCGATCCGTCCTTGGCGGCGCATTGGTGCAAGCCGCCGAGCGACGCGGGCTGGCAGTTGGGCGACGAACCACCGGTGATCGTCAGTGAACTGGATTCGCCGTGGGCCTTGATCGGCGATGCGCTGCCGCCCCCCAACGCGCAAGACGCTGTAAGGCAGCTCTACAGCAAATATTCATGGGGCATCGACCAAGGCGATATCACACTGCTCAGCGACAGCTACACCGATGACGCGGCCGGAGGGTTCACTCCGATGGGCCAACTGCAAGGCCGCCACGCCATCATCGGCCAGCAAAAGAGCTTCCGCCGGCATTGGCCGTGGATGCAGCATTTTGCCGACGTGTTGCGGGTAGAGCTTGAAGCCGATGACCGCCACGCTCGAATGATCGCGGCACGCGTTGTCCCAGAGCGTCCAATTGATGAAACCGGGCGCACGCTCTACGGTGCCCACTACCAGCTCCGGGTGCGGCACGAAGGCGATGGCCAATGGCGCATTTGCTGGTTTGACTACCGCCCTGGCTGGTTCACCGACGCAGAGGTCCCGACGTTCGACATAGGCGTCACCCACGCCTGATCAGCAGTAGCTTTAAGGAGCAATTTCAATGGATAACACAATCAAAGGGCTTCTCGATCGCGAAGAAATTCGGAATCTTAGAACCCTCTACGCACACCACCTCGACAGCAACAACATCGCTGCACTGGATCAGGTCTTCTCGGCAGATGCGGTAGTGGAGGTTACTGTCGGCAAGATGGAAGGCATCGCCGCCATACGGACTGGTTTGAATGATGCCTTCAAGCTGTTCGACCGCGATCACCACAGCAGCTACCCCTTCCTGCATGCGATCGTCAACCACTGGATCAAGCTGACCGGGCCGGACACTGCCGAAGGCCGCTGCTACTTGATCGATTTCGAGACAGCATCCAAGCCGGACCCCAATCCCTTGCTGCTTCTCGGCCTCTATGCCGACGAGTACCGGCGCATCAATGGCCAATGGCGCATCACACGCACCCGCCTGGAAGTTGTGTGGCCACAGCGCAATGACACCAGCGAGCGACCTGCTGACCAGAACAAGGAGGCGTAAGCCATGTCCAATCCCATAAAACTCAGCATTCTCGATTACGCGCCTGTTGATGAAGGATGTCTTGCCAGCGATGCGCTGGCTGCAACAGTGCGACTGGCACAACACGCGGAAAGCAGGGGTTTCAGCCGCTACTGGGTTTCCGAACACCACGGAATGCCGGCCACTGCAAGCAATTCGCCCGAAATACTCATGGCGCGCATCGCTGCGGCAACCCAGACCATCCGCGTAGGATCCGGCGCTGTGCTGTTGCCCAATTACAGCAGTCTGAAAATTGCCGAAAACTTCCAATTGCTCGAAGCCATGTTCCCGAACCGGGTCGATGTGGGCTTTGGCCGCGCCCCCGGTGCCGATCAGCGCACCGGCGCGGCGCTGAATGATGAAAAAGGAAGGTCGATTCCCTATCCGCAGAAGGTGACGGACCTGCTGGGCTTCTTGACGGGAAAGCATGCACTCGATTCGCGCTATGCCGGCATGCGCGCTCAACCAGAAACGCCCGATAGCCCACAAGCCTTTGTGCTTGGTGCATCCGGATCAACCGCAGAGTTCGCTGCCAAGGAAGGTCTTGGCTTCACCTTTGCACACTTCATCAACCCAGGCAGTGATGGTCCGCAAGCCGCCAATGCGTACCGCGCCGCTTTCGAGCCCACAGATTTTTCAGCCAAACCGTCGGTGATCGTTTCGATCTTCGTGGCAGTCGGTGAAACCGAGGCTGAAGCCAGAGAATTCACCGATGCCTTTCACCTTTGGCTCATGTATGCTGAGAGCGCGAAACCGTTCAATCGGGTCCCTTCGCTTGCGACTACGCGCGCCCACCAATGGACACCCGCAGAACGGGCGATGCGCGAGCGCAACCATGGCCGGCTGATCTCTGGCACCGCCTCCGAGGTCGTGGCGCAACTGCATGATCTCGCTAGTGCCTATGGCACTGACGAAATCATGATCAATCTCATGATGCCGGGAGAATCTGCACGACTGAACGCCATCGACGCCATCACCGAAGCAGTGGTCTCAGCAACGAACTCAGCGTCGGCGAAAGGCTCCGCCGCCAAGCCAACAACAGAGGAAGCATGCGCATGAGCCAGGCACTCATCAACGCAAAGACACCGATGCTCAACCAGTATCATGTCGCACTGCACCTCGCGCACCGCTGGTTCGCCTTTTTGGAAGCGCCAGGAGGCGATCTCGACACACATCTGAAGTTGTTCCATCCGCACGTGCGACTCTCCGGTAGTCGGGGAAGCCACCTGTTCGCGCGCGACCACGAAAGCCTCAAGGCCTGGTTTGCTGCCGTGCCCGATAAGATCAGTTCACACCACATCGTGCATTCCACATATTCAACCGCCAACGATGACAGCGGTGAAGGCTTGCTGAACATGGTTGTGGCCTACCAAGCAACGGTCGAATCGGGTGTACACGGATCGATCATCAGCTACCAGACACGGATTGAATTCACCCCAGGTGGCGCAAGATTCATTACGCTCGACAAGACTCCGATCCTTCCCAATACGAAACTCGACTACGAAACATCTTGGTCGACGAACCGCGTATTGGCGCTGGTGTACGCCACACTCGCTGGTATCACCGTGTCAGACGGGAAGTTGCGAGCCGCGTTGGGAGGCGGTGTGCACCAGGTATTCGTCCACACCACCGCCCCCGAGGCGAGCAGCGCGTACGAGGCATTGGTGACCAGCAGCAGTGGCAATCCGGCTGCGACCCAGGCGGTGCGTCTGAAACTTACTGATGACGTTATGGCGACCATGCCGACTATCGAGCAGATAGAGGTACTGACTCTGAAGTGAGTTGTGTTGATTTCCACACAAGACTGACCTCGGAGGCTAGTAGGTCACTGCTGGAGGAATATCAAGAGATAGTGCCTCCATCCACCGTTGGCTGGAATTGCATAGCAACGGTGGCTCCATCGATTGGCAGTGGCCGAGAGTGGCGCCTCTCGTATCAATAAGCACCCATATAGTCGCGCTTACCAATCTCAATACCGTTGTGGCGCAAGATGGCATAAGCGGTGGTTACGTGGAAGAAGAACTGCGGCAGACCATAGTGCAGAAGATATGCACTGGCGGTCAGCTTCTTTTCCTTAGGCGTGCCGGGGCGCAGTACGATCTCGCGGCTCTCGCTGAGATCAAATTGCTCAGCCTTGAAGGATTCAAGATGGGCCAGAGCCTTGGCGAGCAATGCTTGCAGGTCGGCGAAGCTGACCTCGGTGTCGGGCCAGGATGGCACCTCGGCACCAGCCAGACGAGAGGCAATGCCCTTGGAGAAGTCTGAGGCGATCTGTACCTGACGTATGAGTGGAAACATGTCGGGAAAGAGTCGCGCCTGCAGCAGCGCATTGGGGTCGATACTTTTTTGCGTCGCGTGGTCTTCAGCCTTCTTGAGCACATCAGACAAGGCGCGCAACATCTGCAGCATGACGGGAACGGAAGCGTTGTACAGCGGGCTAGTCATAGTGAATTCACTTTTCAAATTGGGCACGATGGCCGGGACTGGCATGGCAAAGACCCTGCCGACTATGGAAGGCTAACAGCAAAAGGACTAACCATCACGTGCACATCATGAGGCCTGACATTGACTCCAAGATGTTAGTAAATCACGGGAATCAGCACGTTACCGTGAGCATTCAAGTTGTGGATGGCAGGGATGCGACCGAAGCAGGCGAAAATCGGCACGGATTCCATTGCGCTGCGGGATGTGGGTAGCCTCCGGTACTGAGAGTCCGTCCTTGGCTGCGTGAACCGACGCTACTCGTGTGTTCGCTGCACCAAAGTAGTGCTGAACCGCTCGTTCGGACAACGACGAGCCTGTTTTCGCATTCACGCGCCAGACAGACAGGTGTAAGGACATGCTGGAGTACAGGAAGGTGCTGAACTATTTCCCGGCTTCTGTGATTTTCAACTGCCACGCATTTTGGGAATTCCTCACCTTTCTGCGAACCAGTGGCACAGGCCCCTCTGAGAGCGTTATTTGATTCGCAACTGGTCGATGAGATAGGCGACGCCGTCAGTTGTACGCCTCTCGATGACACTGCGCAGCTCAGACTCCGGCTCGAACGCCTCATGCGCCTTGGCAACGTTCTCAAACCAGGCAGTGACGAAGCCACTGGGCGGCGACGGCTCCGACCAAAGTCGCTCCCGCTTCGCAGTCGAAGCCGTCCAGTTGAGGGCGACTCTAGTTCCAGTGGTGTCTGCAACGCGCGCCAACTCGGACCATAGCGTGCTTCGGACTTCGGCTTGTCCGTGAAAGGGAATGAGCACCTTCACGAATTCGCCATCAGGTTCTTCTCCCTGGACGTCTACAACGCAAAGGGTCCATCCCTTAAGGAAGAGTGGCTCATCCGCAGGAATGAACTTCTTGCCGACAGTAGAAACCTGCGCAAGACGCATTGCCTCAGCATCAGCAAAGAAGAGCTCCACGATACCGTCGACATTGAAGGCAGGCGCACAACCGCTCGCCCAAATCACCTTCTCGACACGGTTGTGGGTATATTTGGAGATGCCATCCATCCCCAGCGCGAGCTTCGCATGTGGACCAGCCCAATATGCCCTGAAGTCACTGATGGCCATCCCATCTTTCTTGGCCAGAAGGGTCATTCTCTTCATCATTTGGCGACCTCGTCAGTGCTACAGAATTTGCCGCTCTTCAACCACGAAGGCGGTGATTTCTGAGAGAAATGTCTTGGCGTGAGCCATCGTTTCCTTGCCTTGCGGCGAGTTGAAAGTGGCTTCAAGCGTCGGGACGTCCTTGAACCACAGCTCGACAATCCCGTCGATAGGAAACTCTTCATAGCTGTTTGGCTTGCCCTTCGAAAGCTCTCGAGTAACGATGACGTTCTGGCGGTAGGCGCTGACTCCGGACATCTTGCGTACGAAATCACCGTGGACCTTCCATTCGCGCCGGAAGTCCGATTCGCTCATGTTGGGCAGCCGTTTGATAATGGACATTCGTTTCAATAGTCTGGAGCGCTCCTCCGTGGCAGGCACCGGAATGACAACCGATTGTTCGGCTGTTACGATGTGCAGTTCTCCAATGAAATGACGCTCATCCTTGATGAGCTCGGCAGCCATCCCACTGTCATTAAATGCATGGTCAGACTGCTTGGCATCGTCGAACGAAAGTTGCGAAAAGCCATCAAGCTCCCAAGGGCCCCGCGCGAACTCAATACCTCGCTGAAGGCGGTCGACCACCGGGTTTTGCCAGTACTCGCGGAGGTTCGGCGCCTGTCGTGCGAGTGCTCCGTGCTGTTCACGCCAATAAGTACTGAACTCCTCGAATGTCCAGTCGGCCCTTTTGCGAATCAAGCCCATTCGTACGGTCATAAATGTGTCCCTTTCCTTCTTTTTATTTCATTTAATTTGAAGATGAAGTCTGCTTCTCAGTAGCTTGTTCACGAGCTCGCGCTAAGCCGGGCGCACGCTTGGCCAGCCACACGCCATGACGGACGGGCCAGCGTTGGTACTTCGGGTCTACGCCGAGCGCTGTCGCAGCGTGGTGGGCCCAGTAGGGGTCAAACAAGGCCTCTCGGCCTAGGGCTACAAGGTCGGCCTTGCCCTCCTGAAGCACCGCTTCAGCCTGGCTAGCATCCACAATCATTCCGACAGCCTGAGTACGAACATTGGCCTCATGACGGATGCGCTCCGAGAACGGCACTTGGAAACCCAGGCCACGAGGAACGGGAAGCGCGCGCGTCTCCTCTGTGAGGCCACCGGACGAGCAATCGATGACGTCCACGCCTAAATGCGCCAGTTCGCGAGCGAGAACAACCGAGTCGTCCAAACTCCATCCGTCGACGCTGCCATCGACAGCTGACAGCCGGCAAAACAGGGGCTTGTTCGCTGGCCAAGCATCGCGGACTCGAGAGGCGACTTCCAACGCCAGCCTCATACGACCGGCCAAGCTGCCGCCCCATTCATCGTCCCGATGATTCGAGTTCGGTGAAAGGAAACTCGCAACTAAGTAGCCATGACCGAAATGCAGTTCCACGGCATCGAAGCCCACCTTGTCTGCACGCACGGTCGCATCAACAAAGCGCTGGATAACGTCTTCAATATCTTGCGCATCCATTGCACGAGGCGCTGTCCAGCCGGGCCCCGCTGCAAGCGCGCTAGGGCCTAGCCGCTGCCAAGGCTCTGCATCAGCTCTCATTTCTTCATCGCCCAAGGCTGCGCCGCCTTCCCACAGGGGCTGGCTTCCTGACTTGCGGCCGGCATGAGCAAGCTGGACGCCTATGGCACCATCGTTGGAATGAACAAAGTCGACCACGGCTTTTAGTGGTTCGATTTGGCGGTCATCCCATAGGCCAAGGTCGGCGGTACCGATACGGCCGCGCGGGTCAACAGCCGTACTTTCGGTCAAGATGAGACCAGCACCGCCAAGAGCGAATTTTCCGATATGCACCATGTGCCAAGGCGTCGCGCATCCAGCGTCAGCGGCATGCTGGCACATGGGTGAAATGACGATGCGGTTCTTCAACACCAGCTCTCGAAGCTTCAAGGGTTGGAAGAGCATCGGGTCTGTAGTGGTCATGATGTGACTCAGAAAAGTTTAGGAATTTGATGAAGAACGGGCTGGCTGCTGCCTCGTGCCATTTACAAGGGGCACCTGGACCGCCACGGCCTGGTACCAGCCGGTATTCGAAGCCTCAACACTCATGGATGACCTCGCCGTTTGACAAGAACCGCAAACGACAAACCAAGCACCAGAAGCCCAATGGATGAAACCAAGAAAACGGCTGGTGAGGCGTAGCGGTCTACCAGCCAAGCGGCGCCAAGAATTCCAACTGACTGGCCGAGGAAGAGGCTGCAAGCAAACAATGACACCGCGGTTCCTCTCGCCCACGGCGCCATCTGCGTCGCGTTTGTTTGCAATGTGTTGTGTAACGCATAGAACCCGAAGCCGGCTACGAGGCAGGCGGGAGGTACGAAGTACCAACTGGGTGCAACGGCAATCGTGCCGAACGCGAGCGCAGCTCCAGTGGCGCCAATGCACGCTATGCCCGACTCTCCCCACCTTCGCAGCATCCGCCTTGCGGTCCGGCTATATATCAGGCCTCCGACGCCGTAAAGGGCAACCAATCCACCCGCAGCCGGCATGGAAAGACCGAAGCGATGGTGCAGGTCGCTTGGGATGAACGCCAGGGCGCTGAATGCCAGTGCCCCCTCAATCGCGGTGACGAAGAGAACAACCTTAGGCCAGCGCGAACCCACCACGGAGCGCATGGCATGTAGAAGGCTGATTTGCGTGCATTGCTTGACACCGTGTTCGGAAAAGACCCGGCTAATGAGCAACGCGCCACAGGCTAAGAAAATGGTGGCCAACCCGTAAAAAGCTAAACGCCAACCCACGGTCTCAGCTAGGACGCCCCCTACCCACTGGCCGGCAATCATCCCGAGGACCGTTGCGCTGAGCAGTTGTGCAAGAACTGCCTGGCGGTCTTCGTACGACACGCTGTCACCTATCCAGGCCATGGTGAGCGGAACGATTCCGGCAGCTGCTGCGCCTGACAAGGCACGACTCGCAACCAGCCATTCAAGGTTCGATGATGTGGCTGCCAATACGCTGCCCGCAGTACAAGCCAAGGTAGCCAGTCCGATGACTCGAACCTTGCCGTATCGGTCGCCAAGTGAGCCGTAGAACAACTGCAGGACCCCGTATGCCAGCGCGAATGCGGAAATGGTCTTCGCTGCCTGACCAGCTGTGACGCTGAACTCCAGGGCAAAGGCTGGGAGCATGGCGTCACAGATTCGCATCGAGGCCATGCTCGTAAATGCACAGCATCCCACCAGCCAGAGTTTGTCTGACCAATCGTTGGAGGCTGCAACTTCCGACTTATGCATGTCTTCTCCCCTGGCGCGCTCTTGCCCATTCACTGCAGGGTCTGACAAGGAGTGGTTCGACGCTGGCGAACCTGCATATCGAACTGATAAGGCGCATTAACCCGCCCGCCATCGCGGCTGTCTAGTCCGATGCCATGGCTACTGCCTGCTTGAACGGGACGGGGCTGTTTCATGGCGCCACCACGGTCCCAGAGCACTCGCCCAAGCCAATGCGGGTTGCACCATCGGTTTCGCACCAGCCGCGTAGGATGAGGGTGTCTCCATCCTCCAAGAAGCTACGCACCTCGCCGTTTGGAAGTGTGATTGGGTTCTTGCCGCTGACCGTGAGTTCCATCAGGGACCCTGCCTCGGTCGACTCTGGGCCGGACAGCGTTCCAGAACCGAGCAGGTCACCCGGCTGGAGATTGCAGCCGTTGACAGTGTGATGGGCGACCAATTGCGCAGGTGTCCAGTAGGCAGCTCGACTGGTATTGGTTGCGGACAGGCGCACAGGGGCCTCGCTCGCTTCGCGCATCTTGGCTGTCTGAAGCAAGACCTCAAGCGAGATGGAAAACGCCACTCTGGCACGATTAGCCTCGTCTTCTAAGTACGGAAGGGGCTGTGGGTCTTCTGCAGCCCTTTCAAACGCTGCTCGAAAGGGAGCAAGCGCCTCCATGGTCACCATCCATGGCGAAACGGTGCTGGCAAAGTTCTTGGACAGAAATGGACCGAGGGGTTGGTACTCCCAACCTTGAATGTCGCGTGCTGACCAGTCGTTGAATAAGGTCACGCCAAAGAGGTGCGACTCCGCATTGCCAATATCGATTGGCTCTCCTTGCTCGTTGCCTGCGCCGACAAACCAACCCAGCTCCAGCTCGTAGTCCAGGCGCTTGGACGGGCCGAAGGAGGGAATTAGGGCATCAGGTGCTTTCGTCTGGCCGCGGGGGCGCTTGAACGTGCTACCGCTCACGCGAATGGAAGATGCACGACCGTGATATCCGATGGGTATCCATTTGTAGTTGGGCAACAGCGGATTGTCCGGCCGGAACTGCTTGCCAACGGTCGTCGCGTGATGAACGCTTGTGTAGAAGTCTGTGTAGTCCCCCACGCGGCACGGCACCGTGTACTCGCACTCGTCTTGCGGTACTAATGCACTCGTCCATAGCGGATGTTGTGAACTGCCTTCGCGTAGTCCTTCGGAGAGCTTACGCCGAAGCAATTGCCGCGCCTCTGGCGAAGCTGCCATCACGCAATTCATGTCGTCGGTATCTATAAGGCCTACGGCGCGCAAGTCCAGTACCTGGTCGCCTATGGCAACGCCAATCTTCCATCCGCTCTCGATTCCTCTGAGCTTGAAGCGCCCGAAAGGAAGGTTCTGTAGCGGGAAGTCACAGCCAGTCTGGTTTGCAGAGACAACCCAGCTTTTGAGCTTGGGGTCGTGCGTGGTGTCGATGTCGTACATATCTCTTGGCTCTCAGTCAGGCTTGAATTGGTCTTTGAGGCCAGCCCAGCAGTCGGCGTAGTCCTGGTCTAATGACGCAGAGTTAAGTGCAAAGGCGGTTGGAATAAACCGGAAGCGGCTCTCGAACATGAAGGCCAGTGTGTTCTCGAGTTTTTGAGGTTTCAGGTCGACATGGCTGGCCTTGTCGAAGGCTTCTTCGTCGGGGCCGTGTGGAACCATGGCGTTGTGCAAGCTCGCGCCACCTGGCTTGAAGCCGCCCGGTTTGGCGTCGTACTCGCCATAAACCAGCCCCATAAATTCGCTCATGAGGTTGCGGTGGTACCAGGGTGGACGGAAGGTGTCTTCCATCACCAACCATCGCGGCGGGAAGATGACAAAATCGCAGTTGGCCGTGCCAGGCGTGTCACTGGGCGACGTGAGCACAGTGAAGATGGAAGGGTCCGGGTGGTCGAAGCTGATGGACCCGATGGTCATGAAATTGACCGTGTCGTACTTCACTGGCGCCAAATTCCCGTGCCAAGCCACGACGTTGAACGGTGTGCCTTTGGTCGGTGCACGCCAGAAACTGCCGCCGAATTTCTTGACCAATTCATAGGGAGCGTTCTCTTCCTCGAAGGCCGCCACAGGCGCGAGAAAGTCTCGAGCGTTCGCGAGGCCATTGGACCCAATAGGGCCCAGTTCGGGAAGGCGAAACTGGGCACCGTAGTTCTCGCAAACGTAGCCACGGGAAGGGCCATCCGGAACTGCTACCTTGAAAGCTATGCCACGGGGCAGAACGACAATTTCTCCAGGCTTGACGTCCAAGACGCCAAGTTCAGTCGTGATGACCAGGCGCCCGTGCTGGGGAACGATAAGCAATTCGCCATCGGCGTTCACGAATGCGCGCTTATCCATGGACTTGGTCGCCAAGTAAATCAGCGAGCCAACGCCCGACTGTGCATTGGCATCGCCATTGGCTGCAAGCGTTCGTATGCCATCAATGAAGTCGAGTTCGGCACCGGCCTCAAAGGGAATGGGATGCCAACGCATTGGCTCCGGCGCTACGAGCGTTTCGCGGTCCCCACCTGTTGTCCAAAAGGGCTGGCGGTATGCCTCATATCTCCCGGCCACCACCGATGGTTGGCGTCGGTACATCCAGGTGCGACGGTTCTCATGCCTAGGCGCAGTAAAGGCGGTTCCAGAAATGAGTTCGGGGTATAGGTCGAAAGGTGCCCTTTGCGGGCTGTTGCGCCCATGGGGGAGAGCGCCAGGCGCTGCCTCAGTGGCATATTCGTTGCCGAAGCCACTTTGGTAGCGTCTCTCCGAGCTCAGACTGTCATTCATGCTTTACTCCTGCACAGGTCTTGCGGGCCGGCGACATCCTCGAATATAGGGACGAGCCGACCCATTCGCGCCAACCCAAAGGTCAGCGCGGCCGAAAGAACGAGTTTTCTGTAGGCTGGTGGCCGGGCCTTAGCCCTCCAGCGTCTTCCACATCTCAACATCGCGCTCTGCGGTCCAGATGCGCGGGTCAGCGTACTTCGTGGCTTCGTCATAGCAGCGCGTCACGTCGAACGGCATGCAATGGTCGAAGATGACCCAATGTCCATACTTGGGCTTCAGGGCTGCGAAGGTATCCTTGTAGACGGCGTTCAAGTCCTTGCCAGCAGCCACGCCCCGTTGGACGTTCGAGTAAACGTCGGCGATGAAGTCACGCGTTTCCGTCAAGCCCTTTTCGACGTCTTCGGGTGTCGTCAACGCCGCACCACGACCTGGAACGAGAGCCTTTGGCTTCAACGCAGCCAAGTTATCGAGGGTCTGCGGCCAGTCCTTGAAGTAGGCATCACCTGCATACGGGGTCGCACCGAACTCAACCAGGTCGCCCGAAAGCAGGGCTTTTTCTTGAGGCAGCCAGACGATGGTGTCACCTTTGGTATGACCGCGGCCGACTTGCAGGAGTTGCACCTCCAACTTGCCCAGCCAGAGGGTCATCTTGCCGGTAAAGGTCATGGTCGGCCAGGTCATGCCTGGGGGCACCGTTTCGACGTTGCTGAACAGACGTGGGAAACGGCCAATTTCGCTGGCTTTGTCCTGCTCGCCGCGCTCGACGATGAGGTCGTAGGTGTCCTGGCTCGAGATGATTTGCTGGGGCTTGTAGGCGCTGGCACCGAGCACACGCACAGCGTGGTAATGCGTGAGCACCACGTACTTGATGGGCTTGTCTGTCACTTCGCGGATACGGCGAATGACGTCGGCAGCCATTGCGGGTGTCGCTTGTGTATCTGCAACCAGCACTGCATCGTCGCCAATGATGATGCCAGTGTTCGGGTCGCCCTCAGCGGTGTACGCCCAGGCGTGCTCCGAAATCTGGCTGAAGGTGACTTGCTTTTCTTCCAGGTCAGCTTGGCTGGCGAATTTCTTGGTCTGAGTCATGGGACTTCCTTAAGTGAATATGCGGGGTGAGGATTGGTCAATGGGCACCGAGGTACGCGGCCTTTACCTTCGGGTCGTTGAGGAGCTCTTTTCCAGAGCCTTCAAGGGTGATGAGCCCCGTCTCCAGTACGTACGCCCTGTCGGCAACGCCCAGTGCTTGCTTGGCCATCTGCTCTACGAGCAGGATGGTCAATCCCGAATGACGCAATTGCCGGATGGCTTCAAAGATGTCTTTGATGATGAGAGGTGCGAGACCCAGCGAAGGCTCATCCAAAAGGAGCAGGCGCGGCTCGCTCATGAGAGCTCTAGCGATTGCTAGCATTTGCTGCTCGCCTCCGGATAGCGTGCCGGACAGCTGGTTCTGTCGTTCACGAAGGCGGGGAAACCGCTTGAACTCGCGCTCAATGGCCTCTTCAATGGCCCTAGGGTCGCCTTTGCGGGAGTACGCGCCCAACATGAGGTTCTCGCGCACTGTCTGGTCGGCAAAAACGCCGCGGCCTTCTGGCGACATCGCCACTCCAAGCCCGACCCGCTTGTGCGACGGGACGTAGGTGCATTCCTTCCCGTCGATATAGATGTGGCCTTCCTTGACAGCTTCGAGACCAACGATGCTTTTGAGCAAGGTGCTCTTGCCCGCACCATTGGCACCAATGATGGTGACCACTTCACTTTTGCGTACCTCTAGGCTTACTCCTTTGACTGCCTCAATGGCACCGTAGGACACCTTGACTGAATTGAGTTTCAACATAGTCTTGTCCTCACGCAGTTACGAGCGCTTCGACAGGCTCTGACTCTTCATCAACGCCGAGGTAAGCCTCGACAACACGCTTGTTGCACTGAACTTCTGCAGGCTTGCCCTCGGCAATCTTGATGCCATAGTCCAGCACGATGACGTGGTCAGATACCGACATGACGAGGTCCATGTGGTGCTCGACCATCAAGATGCTTACCCCGCATTTGCCGATGCGTAGCAGGAGCTGTCCGAGTTCGGCGGTCTCCTGAGGGTTGAGACCGGCGGCGGGCTCATCTAACAACAGGAGCTGCGGCTCCGTTGCCAGAGCGCGAGCGAGTTCAGCGCGGCGCTGTAAGCCATATGGAAGGCTGCCAGCTGGCTGATGCGCCAGATGCGACAAGTCCACCAGTTCAAGCAACTGCAACGCGCGGTCACGAGTGATGCATTCCTGCTTCCTTGCACCAGGCAATGCCACCAGAGAGGACAAGAAGCCATTGCTCATGCGCGTGTGGCGACCTAGCATGACGTTATCTAGGACCGAAAGGTCGGCAAAGAGCCGCAGGTTCTGGAATGTCCGGCCCATGCCCATTCGGCAAATCTGGTGCGCCGGCGTGTCGGATATTTCCTTGCCGAGGAACTTGATGGAGCCAGAGGTTGGCTTAACCACGCCCGTCAACATATTTATCATCGTGCTTTTGCCGGCCCCGTTGGGGCCAATCAGCGCGTGGATGTGACCTCGCTTTAGGCGGAACGACACGTTCTGAGCAGGCTTGACACCACCGTATGCCTTGGTGACGCCGTCGACCTCGAGTAGGTCACCGCTGACGTCGGGGCCGATACGCGTAGTTTTGGGCTGGGTCGCTGTCTTCACGGGTTCGACCTTTCCCTTGCGCTTGAAAAGCGAATTCAGCACGCCAGTCACGCCACTAGGCATAACGTAAAGCGCGAAGAGCAGTAGAAAGCCGTAAAGAAAATGCTGCGCCGACGGCCAACGAGCCAGGGCCGCATCGATGCTGGTCAGGATGATGGTTCCAACAAGCGGCCCAAACATAGAACCCGCTCCACCAAATAGAACCAGCAGCAAGATAAAAATCGACAGGTGGAAAGTGATGAAGTCAGAGTTGATGTACTGGTTCTGCTGAGCAACCAAGGCGCCAGCAACTCCACACGTCACAGCGGCCACCACGAAGGCAATGACCTTGGCTCGGTATACCCGGACGCCAACGGAAGAGGATGCGATTTCGTCTGCCTGCAGTGAAAGCAGAGCTCGACCGAAGCGCCCATGAAGCAGGTTGCGCAGCAGGAGGTGGGTGATGGCGCACAGCACTACCCCCAACCAGACCCACTGTTGCGTCGTCAGCGGCTGGTCATTCCAAGTGATGGGACGGATGCCGTAGATACCTTGGGCGCCACCAAACACTTCTGTCCACTCGCCTACCAACTTTTCGACCACGATGCCGAATGCCAGAGTCACCATGGCCAGGTATGGACCTTTGACGCGCAGAGATGGCAATGCAATCAGGACACCACACACGCCAGAGATGACAGCGGCGGTCACAAGGGCGAGCCAGGGATTGATGTCGGTCTTAGTTGTCAGCAGAGCCGCCGCGTACGCACCAGCAGCGAACAGACCGGCTTGACCCAGAGACTTCTGGCCCGCGAAGCCGACTAGGACGTTCATGCCGGCAGCACAGAGGTAATAGACGCACATCATGAAAATGATGCGCAGGTAGTAGTCGTTGCCAAAGAAGGAAGTGGCACCGATAACGGCCGCAGCGGCAACCGCCACGCCGAGGAAATGTTGACCGTGCTTCATACCTTCTCCACCAGGGGCTTACCGAAGAGGCCGGTTGGCCGGAATGCCAGGACCAGGATGACGAGGGCAAACACCGCGACTTCACGCCATTGCGCCGACCACAGATTCACCATGGATTCGAGTACCCCAAGTGCGAAACCGCCGATGACGCAGCCACGCGGGTTGCTCAGGCCGCCAATCATTGCGCCCGAGAAGCCTTTGAGACCTACCGTGAGGCCCATAAATAGGGATGCTTGGGCGATTGGAGCCAGTAGGAAGCCGGACAGGCCGGCCAGCGCCGAGCTAACAACGAAGGCGCCAATCATGACGGCGTTGGTATTGATGCCCATCAGGCTTGCGACGTTTCCGTTCGCTGCCACTGCGCGCATGGCCTTGCCGACCATGGTGCGATTCATCACCCAGTCAAAAGCAATCATGATGACGATGGCCACGCCAAGCATTAGCAGTTCCTGTGGGCGAACGCCGACACCGATAAAGCGGATGACTTCATCACCTACAGGTCCGGGCACAACTACAGGCTTGGGGCCCCAGATGGCTAGTCCAATGCTTTGCAGAATGACGCCGAAGCCGAGCGTGCTCATTACCCATGCCATTCCTGGGCGTCCAGCGAATGGACGAACACCCACTAGGTACAAGACCCAACCCAGCACACCCATGATGCCCAGCGCGGCGGCCAACGCCAGCAACTGAGCGGTTGCGCCAGGTAAAGCCGAACCAAAAGTCGTCGAGCTCACGGGTAGACCCAGAACCAGGAAGAGAGCGCTCATGCCAATGAATGCACCCGCGGACACGAACTCGCCGTGCGAGAAGTTCAGAGTCTTGGTTGTCGTGAAAGTTATGCTGAAGCCCAGAGCCACCAGCGCGTAGGCTCCGCCCACGGCCAAGCCGCTGAGAATCGCTTGTAAGAGCGCCTCTACCATTTTTGTCTCCGAGTGATGAGCGTGGGAGCTGCGTCATGCAGCCCGGCATACGCCTACTTTGTTATTGCTTGAAGTCTGCAGTCGTCAGGGAGCTAACGATGAAGTCGGTGTACGGCAGCAGCTTGCCGTCCTTCCAGCGAATCCATACCAAGTCCTTTGCGGTCAGTGCTTCATGGTTGGTCTTGCTGAACGGTTTATCGTAGGTTTTCAGCACACCCTGTACAGGTGTCTTCAGGTCCTCAAGGGCAAGGCGAACTGCACCACCGTCAAAGCTATTGGCTTGTTTGACTGCTGCGGCGTACAGCAGTACCGAGTCATAGCCGTGCAGCGCGAAGGAAAAGGAGCCAGGGGCCTTCAGCTTGGAGCCCACGCGCTCAAACAGCTTCTGCTGCACAGGTGTGCGGGCCTCGCTCACTGTGCGCAAAAAGATGGGCTTTTCGGCCAGCGTCTTGCCAGCAGCGTCATAGAAGGTGATGTTGTCCGCAGCCCATGAAGTCAGCACCAGAGGGAAGTAGTTAATCTTCTCCATGCTGCGCACAAGTTGGGCGATGGGAGTGCCTTGAGCCCAGACAACAATCGTGTCGACGCCAGCGGACTTCATCTTGCCCAGCTGCGATGTCATGTCTGTATCTCCTACACCGAACTTTTCGGTGGCGGCAATCTTGATATTCCCGAGCTTGGCGATATCTTCCATATCTTTCAGGCCACCTTGGCCATAGCCGGTTGTCTCGGCCATCAGGCCGATGACTTTCGACTTTGCCACGTTCTTTTTCACGTAGGCCATCAGGGCCGCAACCTGCTCGCGGTCTACCATGGAGACGCGGAACATGTAGTTGTCAGCACTAGGGCTCATGGACTTGGTGATATCTGTGCCCGAACTCACGTTGCCAATAACGGGCACCTTCTTCTGGTTGGCGATGTGCTTCCAAGCCATCGCGTTGCCGGAGTTGGTTGGACCGAACACCGCAGCGACCTTCTCGCTGTCAATGAGTTCGCTCATGTTCTGAATCGACTTGGGCGGAGCTGAGGTGTCATCGCGCGTCACCAATTCAACCTTCTTACCGAGTAGACCGCCGTTTGCGTTGATGTCAGCAATCGCAGCCTCCATGCCAAGGACCGCAGCCTGGCCGCTTTGTGCCGAAGGCGAGGCTGACAGGTCACCGTTGTAGCCGACCTTAACTTGCGCACTCGCAGCCGCTGCAGCGACCAAACCTGCGGTCAGGATGGTGCGCTTGAAGAACGAAGGAATACTCATTGCAGTCTCCAATTGAAATGTTATTGACTCTTTGGGTCAGGGGTTGCAGGCGTGGGAAACCTTGTTCTTGTTAAGCTAGGAAGCCGCCGTCAATTGCGAGGGTCACTCCCGTGACATATGACGCCATGCCCGACGCAAGAAACACGACAGGACCAATGAGCTCCTCCGGCTGACCGACGCGCCCCATTGGCGTGCGCATCATGAATTTCTCCAGACGCTCGGGAGCTTCACGTGTGTAGGAAGTCATGGGTGTGTCGATAACGCCCGGGGCAATGGCGTTCACGCGAATGCCATCCTTTGCAAGCTCGACAGCAAGAGCCTGCGTCAACATCTTGACGGCACCCTTGGACGGTGAGTAGCCGACGACATTCGGGATGCCAGTGGTCGAAGCGATGGACGCGACGTTGATGATGGCGCCCTTGGTTTTGCGCAGCGCGCTTAGCCAGGAATGTGATGGCAGAAAGGTCCCCATGACGTTGACGTCTAGGGTGCGCTGCAGGTTGGTGGTCACCTTCGGGCTGTCCAACCCTTCGCGGATGATGATGCCGGCGTTGTTGACCAGGATGTCGATGTTGCCGACTTCATTCGCGGTTGCGATGGCAAGCGCATCGCACTCATCGCGGGAGGTCACGTCCAGCTTGTAAGCGTAGGCCTTTCCGCCGACTTCGTTAATTTCTGCTGCAGCGGACTTTGCATTGGCTTCGTTGAGGTCGGTGACGATGACCTTGGCACCAGCCTTCGCCAGACCTTTGGCGATAGCCTTGCCATTGCCCTGGCCTGCGCCTGTGACCAGTGCCAGACGTCCGCTCAGAAGTTGCGGCGCAATCTGTTCGGTGATTTCCATTTCTCGCTCCTTGATGCAGTTGTACTAATCAGGCGGCGCGGACACGCTCACGCTGCTGGACCTGTTGATTGACGGTGCCGCTCGAAAGGTTCGGCCGCTTAGCAAGGGTTTGGCCCACGACATAACCGAAGGTGAGAGCGGGGCCCAGAGTGATACCTGCGCCCGGGTAATTACCACCCATGATGCTGGCGGCGTCGTTGCCCACTGCATAGAGGCCAGGGATGGCCTGTTGGTCTTGGTTCAAGACCTGGCAGTGCTCGTCCGTCGCGAGGCCTGCGAACGTGCCAATTTCCCCCACCACCACCTTGATGGCGTAGAACGGACCGCTCTGGATAGGAGCCATGCAGGGATTCGGCGTGACCAGGGAGTCGCCTTGAAAGCGGTTGTAGGCGGTGCTGCCCTTGTCGAACTTGGTGTCCTTGCCGCTGCGTGCGTCCTTATTGAATCGCTCGACTTCTTGCTGCAATGCGGCCTGAGGCACGCCAATGGTCTTGGCGAGGTCCTCCAGGCTGCTGCCGCGCTTCAGGTAGCCGCTTTTCAAGTGCTTGCCGATGGGCAGAGGGAATGGAGCAACAGCACCCAATCCGTACTCACGCAGATGCTTGTGGTCACAGATGAGCCAGGACGACACTTCTTTGAGGCCCGCGCATGCTTTGACGAGGTCCTGAATGAAGTCGTGGTACGAAAGCGCCTCGTTGGTGAATCGCTGACCGCGTGGGGTAACGGCGATGACGCCAGGCTTTGCACGGTCAATGAAGTGCGGCATAACTCCTTCGGAACCATCCTTGCGTCTCGTCACTGACGTTGGGCACCAGGCTGCAGCATTCGGAATGGTGGAGTCGACCCAGCCACCAACGGATTCGCCAAGGCGCAGACCGTCACCGGTATTCAGTGCCGGTGAGGGCGTGAAATGTTCATGGCCGGTCGGAGCGTGGGGGAAGAGCTGCTTACGACGTTCGATGTCGTAGGGGAAGCCTCCGCAAGCCAGCACGACACCCTTGCGCACGCGGACCTGGACTGGAGTGCCTTCGTGAATGACATTTGCGCCGACCACAACGCCGTTTTCCTCGGTAAGGCTGTTCACCGGGGAGTCCAGCCAGACAGAGACGTTTAGGTCCATTCCAGCCTTAGCCAAGCGGCCGGCCAGAGCATTTCCGTTGGTCAGAGTCATTCCCCGGCCGTGGCGCACCACGTCGACAAGATGGAAACCAAAGCGCTTGGTGACGTACCAGAAGGACTCAAGCGACTTAAACGCACGCAGGAAGTGCCAAAGTTCTTTGCCTGAGCCCAGCATCATTCCGAAGACCGTCAGCTCGGGGACAGGTGGAGCCAGCTTGTTCACTCGTTCGCCAAGTTCCCGGGCATCGAAAGGGCGGGTGACCATGGAGCGGCCACCGGGCTGACCGCCAGGTGCCTCTGCGTGGTAGTCGGGAAAGACCGGTGGCATGTCGAATTGGACACAAGTCTTCTCTGTAAAGAAATCGATGGCTTTCGGACCATTCGCCAGAAAGGCGTCGACGCGAGCTGGGTCAAAGTGAGTGGTTGCCTCGTGTTCCAGATAAGTGCGAGCAGCTCCGACGGGCTCACTAATGCCCTGCTCTTTAGCCAGCTTGGTATTGGGAATCCACAGCCATCCGCCAGACCTGGCGGTGGTACCTCCGTAGAGAGACGCCTTGTCGACTACCAGCACCTTTAGGCCTTCGTAGGCAGCGGTGACTGCTGCCGACATCCCTGACGCGCCGGTACCCACTACCAGCACGTCGTACTCGGTTTCCTGCTTGCTCATGACCTTCGCTCCTTGAGATGGGGGCAGCATTTGCTGCTCCGATGGCGTTAGTATTGTGCTAACGCATCTGCTATAAACAGATGGTTTACCCTAATCTAAGAAAGTAGTTAGAATCAAATTATTAGGAGGTACCAATGAGCGAACTTGCGACCGAAAACGCAGACGCCAGTTCTGAAAAGGAACGACGCGGTATTCAATCGATAGAGGCTGGTGGCCAGCTTCTGCTCGCGCTTGGCAGGCACGCACGGCCGATGCCGCTGAGGGAGCTCGCCAAAGCTGCTGACATGGCGCCAGGGAAGGCCCATCCTTACTTGGTGAGCTTCGGCAAGTTGGGATTGGTGACTCAAGAGGCGTCGACCGGCTACTACTGGCTTGGTCCGACGGCAATGCAGCTGGGCTTGGTGACACTGAGGATGCTGAATCCGGTACGTGAGGCCACGCCCTTCGCCGAAGCACTGGCCCGGGAGACTGGCCACAGCGTTGCTTTGTCTGTCTGGGGAAATCAGGGGCCAACCGTAGTGTTCTTGTTTGACGCGATTTATCCCTTGCACACCAATATCCGCACGGGTACGGTGATGTCGCTGGCCGGTACTGCGACGGGTCGACTCTTCGCCGCTTATCTGCCTGCCAAACTCATTGAGGAATCACTGGACGAGGACGAGCGGCGATTAGGGCCGGACATCGCCACACCCATAGACCGCGATGAGTTGCAGACTCTGGTTAACGAGGTCCGCAAGCACGGTGTGTCCCGCTCCATGAACAACCCGACGCCGGGCGTTTGCTCTTTCTCTGCGCCGGTTTTCGACTACTCAGGCAACATTGTGTTAGGTATCACGCTGATGGGCCGCTCGCGCTCTTTCGATACGAGTTGGACCGGCACACAAGCCATAGCGGCGAAGGCGTGTGGTGTGGAAGTGTCCCGTCGTCTTGGTCACCAGCCACTCCGCCTAAGCTAATCGTTCGTCAGGCCTTTCGATGTCTGCTTGACGATGTGCAAGCAGGCAT
>NZ_CBCSIW010000034.1:0-23365 GCF_965139575.1 Comamonas aquatilis
ATAAAGCTCAACTGCACGAATCCTGTCTGCGTATGAGTACATGAACTACCTCCTGGTAGTCCAAGTTTTTGTCCGCATCCCCACCGGGGGCTAGTGGGTCACTTCTGGGTGGAAATCAACATACTTTGGGCTGTCAGCAAGCACTGAGCAGTGGGCAATCGAGAAAAGAAAAAGGCCTATCGAGCATCTCGATAGGCCTTTTGGCATTGATCGCCACCTAGCACATTTCTTCGATATAGCAAAATGTGGCGCAACAGGAAATAAAGCATAACCTGTCTACTTCGGCCACTTTATGCTTAACGGCACAGCGATTTGACGCTGTGTGCGTCGATGTCATGGCGGAGGCTGTGAGATTCGAACTCACGGAAGGATCACTCCTTCGGCAGTTTTCAAGACTGCTGGTTTAAACCACTCACCCAAACCTCCGGATGCGCCGATTCTACACAAGGATTGTGAGCAAACTTGCAATTCGGTGCATTTGAAGCGCCGTTCAGTGGTTCGTAATTTTTGCTATTGAAAATATAGCTTCATACGTATGTATTTATTGCGCTAAAGCCTATTTCTTTGAAGTTCTATAACTGGCATCAAGCTGGATGGCCGTGCTTAGTTGCATGTGCCATGCCTGGCCTGAGTTGGCGGTTCAGCGATTCTGGTTTCAGTGCCCAACGAAAAAACGCCCCGAAGGGCGTTTTGTTTTGAGCAGGTGTCAAACCTGCCTTGCCAGTTAGGCGTCAGGCACGCAAGGTGATGGCCTGTGCCGCAGCCAGAGCCGTCATGTTGACAACGCGGCGCACGGTGGAGGAGGGGGTGAGCACATGGGCCGAAGCGGCGCCGCCCATGAGGATGGGGCCGATGGTAGTGCCGTGGCCGCCGGTGGTCTTGAGCACGTTGAATAGAATGTTCGCTGCGTCCAGGTTGGGGCAGATCAGCACATTGGCTTCGCCGTGCAGGCTGGAGTCCAGCAGCGAACGGCTGCGCACTTCGGGCGAGAGAGCCGCATCGCCGTGCATTTCGCCATCGCATTCGATGCCGGGATTGGCGGCAGCAAAGATGTCGCGTGCGGCGCGCATCTTGCGGGCCGAGCCACGGTTTGAGGAGCCGTAGTTGCTGTGTGAGAGGAAGGCAACCTTGGGCGGCAGGCCAAAGCGGGCCACTTCATCGGCGGCCATCTTGGCAATTTCGGCCAGCTCTTCGGCCGTCGGGTCTTCGTTGATATAGGTATCAGCGATGAACAGGGTGCCGGATTCGAGCATGACGGCGTTGACCGTCGCGAACTCGCTGGCGCCTTGTTTGAGGCCCAGCACGTCCTGAAGATGAGCCAGGTGACCATCGAACTTGCCAACCAGGCCGCAGAGCATGGCGTCAGCATCACCCAGGTGCACCATCAGCGCGGCGATCAAGGTGTTGGAACGGCGCACGGCAGCTTTGGCAGCCTCGGGCGTCACGCCATCGCGGCCCATGAGCTTGTGGTAGGTTTCCCAGTACTGGCGGAAGCGTGGGTCATCTTCGGGGTTGCAGATCTCCACGTCCTTGCCGGGCACGATGCGCAGACCGGCCTTGGCAATGCGCGCTTCAATGACGGCGGGGCGGCCGATCAGGATAGGCTTGGCCAGGCCGTCGTCCACTGCCACTTGCACGGCACGCAGCACGCGCTCGTCTTCACCTTCGGCATAGGCCACGCGCTGCTGGTTGGCCTTGGCGGCAGCAAACACGGGGCGCATGAACATGCTGGTCTGGTAGACGAAGCGGGTCAGGCTTTCGCGGTAGGCGGCGATGTCTTCGATGGGGCGGGTGGCCACACCGGATTCGGCGGCTGCCTGGGCCACGGCAGGAGCGATACGCAGAATCAGGCGCGTATCGAAAGGCGTGGGGATCAGGTAGTCGGGGCCGAAGGTCAGTTCCTTGCCCTGGTAGGCGGCGGCGACTTCATCGCTGACGTCTTGTTTGGCCAGTGCGGCGATTTCGCGCACGCAAGCCAGCTTCATGGCTTCGGTGATCTTGGTGGCGCCGCAATCGAGGGCGCCACGGAAGATGTAGGGGAAGCACAGGACGTTGTTGACCTGGTTGGGGTAGTCCGAGCGGCCGGTGGCCATGATGCAATCCGGGCGAATGGCCTTGGCCAGTTCGGGGCGGATTTCAGGCTCGGGGTTGGCTAGGGCCAAGATGATGGGCTTGTCGGCCATGGTCTTGACCATGTCGGCTGTCAGCACGCCAGGGGCGGAGCAGCCCAGGAAGACGTCGGCGCCATCCACGGCATCGGCCAGTGTGCGGGCTTCGGTCTTTTGAGCGTACTGGGCCTTGGATGCGTCCAGACCGCCGGGGCGGCCTTCATAGATCACGCCCTTGGAGTCGCACATGAAGACATTTTCACGCTTGATACCCAGGCCCACCATGACGTTCACGCAGGCAATGGCGGCAGCGCCGGCGCCGGAGACGGCGACCTTCACAGCGCCGATTTCCTTGCCCACCAGTTCCAGGCCGTTCAACAGGGCGGCGCTGGAGATGATGGCCGTGCCGTGCTGGTCGTCATGGAACACGGGAATGTTCATGCGCTTGGACAGCTCTTGCTCGATATAGAAGCACTCTGGCGCCTTGATGTCTTCAAGGTTGATGCCGCCCAGGGTGGGCTCCATGGCCGCAATGATGTCGATGAGCTTATCGGGGTCGCGCTCGGCCAGTTCGATGTCGAACACGTCCACGCCGGCAAACTTCTTGAACAGGCAGCCTTTGCCTTCCATCACAGGCTTGGAGGCCAGAGGGCCGATATCGCCCAGACCCAGCACGGCGGTGCCGTTGGTGATCACGCCCACCAGGTTGCCGCGTGCGGTGTACTCGGAAGCGGTGGAAGGATCGGCTTCGATATCCAGGCAGGGGTAGGCCACGCCGGGCGAGTAGGCCAGCGACAGATCGCGCTGGTTGGACAGAGGCTTGGTGGGCGTGACGGAAATCTTGCCCTTGACGGGGCTGCGGTGGTATTCGCGGGCCGCATCGCGCAGGGCTTGTTCGGCGGTGGACAGGTTTTGTGTCATACGAAAAATATCAGCAAGTGGCTTCTCTGAGCTTACCGGATGGCGAGAAGGTTTTGGGTCAGGTCAGTTTTGCCCGAAGTGCACTGACAACAAACCCCCTGGCGCTATGCACTGCGACAGGGGGCGGGCTGGCGGGTAAGCCAGCGTTTCCTAAACTAGGCTGCAGCTCAGTGGGCGTCAGCCTGGCGCGCTGCGTTGATGGCAGCGCTGTTGTCTTTGGCGGCCCCATTGAAGAAAAGATTCAGTGCCACAGCGGTAATCGAAGCCAGCAGGATACCGGATTCAATCAGCGGATGGATGGAATGGGGCATCCATTGGCGGAAATTAGGCGCAACCAAGGGAATCATTCCTACACCGATGGACACGGCCACGATCATGGCGTTGTGTTTGTTGTTGCGGAAATCGACGTTGGACAGGATGCGGATGCCGGTGGAGGCAACCATGCCGAACATCACCAGACCTGCGCCGCCCAGCACCACGGTGGGCAGGGATTCGATCAGCGCGCCCATCTTGGGCAGCACGCCCAGCACGATGAGGATGGCGCCACCGGCCACGCAGACCCAGCGGCTCATCACGCCCGTCACGGCCACCAGACCCACGTTTTGCGAGAAGCTGGTGTAGGGGAAGGTGTTGAAGATGCCGCCGATCAGCGTGCCCAGGCCGTCGGTGCGCAGACCGCGGGTCAGATCGTCCTGCGTGATTTCGCGCTTGGTCATGTCGCCCAGAGCGAGGAACATGCCGGTCGATTCAATCATCACCACCACCATCACCAGGCTCATGGTCAGGATCATGATGGGGTCGAACACGGGGTAGGCGATGTCAAAGGGCAGGATCAGCGTGAACCATTCGGCCTTGGCAACCTTGTCGAAGTTCATCAGACCCATGGCGACCGAGATCACGCCGCCGATCAAGATGCCCAGCAGCACCGAGATGTTGGCGATAAAGCCCTTGGCAAAGCGTGCGATCAAGAGGATGGAAATCAGCACCACAGCCGATACGCCGGCACCGCTCAGGTCTGCGTACTTGGGGTTGGGCACAGTGGGCAGCACCGAGAAGCCCTTGGGCACGGCAGGCAGCGAGGAGCCGGGGGCGCCAGCCATGGCTTGTGCTTCGGCCAGCCACTTCAGGTGTTCGGGGTTGGGCACGCTGGGTGCGGTCGGGCCCACGGGGTTGCCGAAGATCCAGTTGATACCCACGCGCATCAGGCTGATGCCGATGACGGCAATGATGGTGCCGGTCACGACGGGTGGGAAGAAGCGCAGCATGCGACTGATGGCCGGGGCGATGATGATGGACACCACGCCCGCGCCTATCACCGAGCCGAAGATCAGCCCCGCTCCTGCGTTGCCGCCGGTGGACTGGGCAATCGCCACCATGGGGGCCACGGAGGCAAAGGTCACGCCCATCATGACGGGCAGCTTGATACCAAACCACTGGGTTGCGCCCATGGCCTGGATCAGGGTGACCAGACCGCAGACGAACAAGTCGGCCGAGATCAGATGCGCCACCTGTTCAGGGGGCAGGTTGAGGGCACGGCCCACGATCAGCGGAACGGCCACGGCGCCCGCATACATGACCAGCACGTGTTGCAGGCCGAGTGCGGTGAGCTTGCCGGCTGGCAAGACTTCATCCACGGGATGCACGGTTGATGTCATAAAACTTATCTCCTCACTCCGTATTGGGATCAGGTTTGCGCACGAATGTCGTACTCGCTGCAATCCATACAAAAAGTGTATACAGGTCATAACGGCGAACAACTACCGGTAAACCCTGCTTAAAAATCCCGTTGCGGCGCAAACGTCAAGCTATATGCGTTTGTTGCATAACCATGGCGATCAAATGGCTGTTGCTATTGAAATGAAAGCGCGTTACGCAGCTTCATAGCGATTTTTTATCGAAATCACGTTTGTATATGAAATACAGCAAGCGTTTGATGCTCTTTTATTCATAGCAAACATTGCGCCATATGCAATTTCTGGAGAATAAGGTCTGCTTATGCTGATGAAAGTTGGGGCAGTTGAAACCTGCTGTGTCTAAAAGCCCGTGCCCCTGAATGCCCGCGTTGGCATGATTGCATTGATCGGGTCCACTGAAAACTCGGTAAATGCCCTGGATTGATGCAGTGAAACGCATAAGCACGGTTTCAAGGGGTGAGGTGCTTCAGCGAGGTGAAGGTGCTTTGCCGCGTTGCGATGACGGCTCAAGTAAAAAAGCGCGGCCTGCACCAGGCAAGCCGCGCTGAATTCGCACCGGGGAGTTCAGGCCAGTGCCGGACCTGTCCGGCAAGCGCTGCTCTGTCTGGGTGTGGCCGCTGCCAGGGCCAGGCCGGCGGCCGCTAGAGCCGTGGCAGCCCAGGCAATCGAAGTGAGGTTCAGGCCGTGGCTGATGACCGCCCCGCCCAGCCAGGCGCCAAGGGCGTTGCCCACATTGAAGCTGGCGATATTGAGACTGGATGCCAGATTGGAGGGGCTGCCTTCGGTGGCCTGCAGCACATACATCTGCATGGGAGCCACGGTGGCGAAAGCGGCAATGCCCAGCACCAGCACATACAGCATGGCCACGGCGGCTTGGTCAAAGGCCCAGCGTCCGGCAATCAGCACCAGCAGCAGGGCGGCAAGCGAGACCAGCAGCGCGTGCCGCGTGCCAAAGCGGTCGGCCAGCTTGCCGCCTGCGTGGTTGCCCAGGGCCAGGCCCGCACCAAACAGCAGCAAAGTGGCTGCGACCCACTGGTTGTCCATATGCGTCACCTGGGTCAACAGCGGCTCTATATAGGTATAGAGCGCAAACACCCCAGCAAAGCCGATGACGGTAATCGCCAGGCCCAGCCACAGCTGGGGCTTGCGCAGCACGGCCAACTCCTGCGCCAGACTTTGCGGGCCGGATGCGGCAATCTGGCGCGGCACCAGCAGCGCCACGATGCCCATGGCCAGAACGCCGATGATGGAGACGGCCACAAAAGCCATGCGCCAGCCGAAATGCTGCCCAATCCAGGCACCAGCAGGCACGCCCAGCAGGGTGGCCAGCGTCAGGCCCGAGAACATCAGAGCAATCGCCGATGCTTTCTTCTCTGGCGCCACCAGCCCTGTAGCCACCACGGCACCGACGCCAAAGAAAGTGCCATGGGTCAGCGAAGTCAGCAGGCGCGCGGCCAGCAGCCATTCATAACTGCTGGCGAATGCCGCCGCCACATTGCCAGCAATGAAGATGGCCAGTAGCGCCAGCAGCAGGCGCTTGCGCGGCCATTGGCGGGTCAGCAGGGTGAGCACGGGCGCGCCCACGGCCACGCCCAGGGCATAGCCGGAGATCAGCGTGCCCGCTGTGGGGATGGAGATCTGCAAATCCTGGCTGACCTGGGTGAGCAGACCCATGATGATGAATTCCGTGGTGCCGATGCCGAAGGCTCCGGCGGCCAAGGCAAGCAAGGCGGCTGGCATGAAAGTCCTTTGAGAATATTCCGAGAAGGACTGCACTGTGAACCTTCCGAGTGACTGGCGGTAGCCCGTTGCCTGGAAATGCATTTGTTCCTTGATGGAATTAATGGAGTGAATACCATCTTGCTTATGCCGAAATCAAACCCCGTTTTCCAACCATTGGCTCCGCTCGCACAAGCTGCCGGGCTGGAGATCAACCGCTTTGCCGAGCTGCAGACTTTTGTGCAGGTTGCCCAGCTGGGCAGCTTTTCTGCGGCGGCGCGTGCGCGCGATGTCTCGCCGTCGGCGGTCAGCAAGATCGTGGCGCGGCTGGAGGCCCGCCTGGGCGTGCAACTGCTGCGCCGCAGCACCCGGCGGCTGGAGTTGACGGCAGAAGGCGAGCAATTGCTGGAGAGCGGCAAGCAGCTGCTGACGGACTGGATGGCGCTGGAGTCCTCCATCACCCAGCAGGGCCAGCCCACGGGCGTGGTGCGCATCAATGCCAGCTCCACTACCGGGCAGCGCTTGCTGGTGCCCCTGGTCTCCCGCCTCATGGAGACCTGGCCCGGCCTGCAACTGGATCTGAGTTTTACCGATCAGGTAGTGGATTTGATAGCAGCACGCGCAGATATTGCCTTGCGTTGGGGGCAATTACCGTCTTCGGATGTGGTGGCCCGCCGCCTGGGGCGTACGCGCCAGGTGATTGTGGCCTCGCCGGCCTATCTGGCGCGGCGCGGAACGCCGCAACATCCCGACGATCTGGCGCAGCATGTGCGCATAGGCTGGAATTACCCGCGTGCCGTGCCCCACTGGCCGTTTGTGGTCGACGGCCAAAAGCGGGCCGTGAGCATGGGGGATATTCTGCGTGTCAACGATGGCGAGGCCATGTGTGCGCTGGCGCTGGCAGGTGCCGGTCTGGCGCGCCTGTCGCTGTACCACGCCTGGGACGATTTGCATGCCGGGCGGCTCAAGGGGGTGCTGGAAGACTTCAACTGCGGCGACCTGGAGCCCATACACGCCGTGTATGTGGGAAAGCCGGGTCAGCTGCCCACGCGTACCCGGGCCGTGCTGGATTTTCTGCAGCAGCATGTGGATTTGAGCCATGCGGAAATCTGGCCGGCCGCGCTGCAGGGCCGCTAAAAAACAAAGCCCGGAAAACCGGGCTTGTGAAAAGAGCACAGACCTTAAAACAGGCATGCCTCCAGTGAGAGGCAGCAAGCAAAGGCCGCCCTGCGGCGATGCTGCCGTCCCCTTTGGGGGAAACGGCGGGGCCGCCTAGGCGGAGCCGCTCAGGGGGAAACCTTACGCCGTCAGATCTACCAGCGAACGGGCCACCACCTTGGTGGCGCGGCGCAGGTCTTCCAGCACCAGACGCTCGTCGGAGCGCTTGGCGTGCGATTCCAGCACGGTGCGGGGGCCGGCGCCGTAGATCACGCCGGGAATGCCGCGCTCCACATACAAGCGCACGTCGGTGTACAGGGGCGTACCGACTGCGGGAGGCTTTTCGCCGAAGATGGCTTCGCCGTGGGTCTGGATGGCGTCCACCAGAGGCTTGTTGCCGTCCAGAGGCGTCATGGCGTTGGCCAGCAGCAGGCGCTTGATATCCACGCGCACGGCGTCTTCACCGGTGTAGCCGCCCTGGGTATTGAAGTCGGTGATGGCCTGGGCGATCACGGCGCGGATGCTGGCTTCGACTTCCACGGGATTCTCTTCGGGAATCATGCGGCGATCGATCTTGAGCATGACCTTGCCGGGCACCACATTGGTGTTGGTGCCGCCGTCAATGCGGCCGATGTTCAGATAGGGGTGCTTGATGCCAGGCACTTGCGAAGTGACTTGCTTGTACTTGGTGTTTTCTGCGTACAGAGCGTTCATCAGCACCACGGCGGCTTGCAGGGCGTCCACACCGGTGTGGGGCACGGCGGCGTGGGCCATCTTGCCTTGCACGGTGATTTCCATCTGCAGGCAGCCGTTGTGGGCAGTCACGACTTCGTAGCTGAAGCCGGCGGCAATCATCAGGTCAGGCTTGGTCAGGCCTTTTTCCAGCAGCCAGCCGGGGCCCATCAGGCCGCCGAACTCTTCGTCATAGGTGTAGTGCAGTTCCACCGCGCCCTTGACTGGCTTGGCCACGGCTTCCAGGGCACGCACGGCGTAGGTGAAGCTGGCAAAGTCGCTCTTGCTCACGGCAGCGGCGCGGCCGTAGAGCTTGCCGTCCTCGATCTCGGCACCATAGGGGTTCTTGGTCCAGCCTTCGCCTGGGGGCACCACGTCGCCGTGGGCGTTCAGGGCAATGGTCTTGCCGCCGTCACCATACTGGCGGCGCACGATCAGGTTGGTGATGGACTCCATGCCGTAGGCCTTCACATCGGCTTCGGGCACCACATGCTTTTCGGCATCAAAGCCAAAGGTCTTGATCAGCTCGGCCGTGCGCTCGGCGTGGGGCGCATTGTTGCCGGGAGGCGTATCGGTAGGCACTTGCACCATGGCTTGCAGAAAGCGCACTTCTTCGTCGAAGTGCTCGTCAATCCAGGCATCGATGGCGGCGTAAGTGGCTTGCTTGTCTTGATTCATATTGGTCATTGCTGTTCTTGAGCCAGTTGGTTGAGGAGGTGGGTGAAGGCGTCCACCGACAGCTGCATGTCGTCAGAGGTGGAAGACTCCAGCGGGTTGTGGCTGATGCCGGCGTTCAGGCCGCGCACAAACAGCATGGCCTGGGGCATGATTTCATGCAGCTTCATGGCATCGTGGCCGGCTCCGCTGGGCATGCGGAACAGAGGCACGCCCAGGGCATCCACGGCGTTTTCCCAGCGCTTTTGCCATTCGGATGCGCTGGGGGCAGCGGCAGCCTTCATGGACAGATCGGTGGTGAAGCGCAGGCCGCGGCGTTCTGCAATGGCGGCCATCTCGGCCATGATGTCGTTGATCATGGCGTCGCGCTGTTCGTTGGTGGGGGCACGCAGATCCAGCGAGAACTGGCAGCGGCCGGGCACCACGTTGACCGAACCCGAGGGCACGTTCAGCTGGCCGATGGTGGCCACGCTGTCGCCATCCTGGCCGGCACGCTTTTCGATATACAGCGACAGCTCGGCCACACCGGCGGCGGCGTCGCGGCGGCGGTTCATGGGCGTGGTGCCGGCGTGGCTGGCCATGCCGATGAATTCGCAGACATAGCGGGCGCTGCCGTTGATGGAAGTGACGATGCCCAGGGGGATGTCCAGCTCGTTGAGTACCGGGCCCTGCTCGATATGCACTTCCACAAAGCCCAGATATTTGGCGGGATCGCGTTCCAGCTTGGGGATGTCGTCAATGCACAGACCGGCATGGGTCATGGCTTCGCGCAAGGTGATGCCGTCGGCGTCCTTTTGCTCCAGCCATTCGTTCTTGAAGTCACCGACCAGAGCGCCGGAGCCCAGGAAGGTGGCCTTGTAGCGCTGGCCTTCTTCTTCCGAGAAGCCCACCACTTCGATGTTGAAGGGCAGACGCTTGCCGGCCTTGGCCAGTTGCTGCACGCAGGCCATGGGCACGAAGATGCCCAGACGGCCGTCGTACTTGCCGCCGTTGCGCACGGTGTCGTAGTGGCTGCCGGTCAGCAGGGTCTTGGCACCTTCGGTGGCGGCCTTGTAGCGGCCCACCACGTTGCCCACAGCGTCGATTTCGACTTCGTCAAAGCCGACTTCACGCATCCAGTGGCTGATGCGCTGGGCGCAGGCACGGTGAGCGTCGGTCAGATAGGTGACGGTGAGCTGGCCTTTTTCGGCATAGCCCGGATCGCTGTTGGTGGACAGGCGTTCCTGCCAGTCCCAGACCTCGTTGCCTTCCACGGGCTGGTAGCCGAACTTGTCGTTCAGGCGGATTTCGGCAATGCGGTGAATATTGCGCAGGGCTTCGGCTTGCTCGTAGTCCGGATGATTGAACAGGCGGCGCTCGAAGGTGGCAATGATCTCGGCCTTGCTCAGACCCAGACCCCGCGGGCCGCGCACGGCCAGAATGAAGGGGAAGCCGAAGCGCTGGCCGTATTCGGCGTTGAGCTTGCGGATATGCGCCAGCTCTTCGGGCGTGCAGTTGGTCAGACCGGCCTTGTTTTGCTCATTGGTCGATTCGGCCGTGAGCGTGTTGGTCTCCATCTGCTTGCCGGCCAATTCCGGGTGAGCACGGATCAGATCGAGCTTGGACTGCTCGCTGGCTTCGGCCAGCACCTGGGCCATGGCGTGCTTGATATGGGCCATGGATTTGAAAGGGCGCTGCTCCAGCGCCTTGGCGGCAATCCAGGGCGAATGCTCGTACAGACCGTCGAGCAGTTCGGTGGCGGTGGCCGCATCTGCGGCGTTCAGTTGTTCCAGCGTCAAAGCCATGTCGCTATCAATCCTTGCAAGGGAAACGCTCTGCCCAGTGGCGAGCCAAATCAATACGGCGGCACACCCACACCTTGTCGTGCTGTTGGATGTGATCGAGGAAGCGCTGCAGCGCCGTGATGCGGCCGGGGCGACCCAGCAGGCGGCAGTGCATGCCTATGCTCATCATCTTGGGGGCGTCGTCGCCGTTGGCATCGCCTTCGGCGTACAGGACATCGAAGGTGTCCTTCAGATACTGGAAAAACGGGTCGGCGTGCGAGTAACCCTGGGGCAGGGCAAAGCGCATGTCGTTGCAGTCCAGGGTGTAAGGCACGATGAGCTGGTTGCGGGTGCTGCCGTCGCTCTTGCCAACCTTCATCCAGAACGGCAGGTCGTCGCCGTAGTAGTCGCTGTCGTAGCTGAAGCGGCCGTTGTCGGCCACCAGCCGATGGGTGTTGGGGCTGTCGCGGCCGGTATACCAGCCCAGGCCGTGGTCGCCGTCGTGGCCGTACAACTCGCCAAAGATTTCCAGGCATTGATCCATGTGGGCGCGCTCCACCTCGGCAGGCACGCCCTGGTAGTGAATCCACTTGAGGCCGTGGCAAGCCACTTCATGGCCTAGCTCGGCAAAAGCCTGGGCCAGCTCGCGGTGCTTTTGCAGGGCCGTGGCCACGCCAAACACCGTCAGCGGCAGGCCGCGTTTTTCAAACTCGCGCAGGATGCGCCAGACGCCGGCACGCGAGCCGTATTCATAAATGCCTTCCATGCTCATATGGCGCTCTGGGTAGGCGGCCGGATTGAACATTTCAGACAAAAACTGCTCGCTGGCCGGATCACCGTGCAGCACGCAGTTCTCACCGCCTTCTTCGTAATTGAGCACAAATTGCACGGCCACGCGGGCCTTGCCAGGCCATTGCGGGTGCGGTGTGTGGCGACCGTAGCCAAGCAGGTCGCGGGGATAGGAGACGGTGGCGTCGTAAATCATGGTGCGAGAGAGGAAAGAGCCATCGATAAATCGTTCGTTGGCAAATCGCGGTCGAAGGTCAGGCCTGCTTCCACGTGGTCTAAATGCTGCTGCATCAGCAGCACGGCATGGTCGGCATCGCCATCGGCCAGTGCGGTCACGATCTCGGCGTGCTCGTCATGCGAGTGTTCTGCGGCGGTGCTGGACTGGTACATCAGCGTGATCAGTGCGCAGCGGGAAATCAGCTCTCCCAGCAACTGGGCCAGCACTTCGTTGCCCATCAGCTCGGCCATGCGCACGTGAAAGTCGCCCAGCAGCTCGGTTCGCTGGCCCACGTCCTCGGACTCCATGGCTTTTTTCTCGGCTGCCACGTGCTGCTTGAGGGCGCGAATCTTGGCCGTGGTGCGTTGGGCCACAAAGCTGCGCACCATCTCGGCTTCCAGCATGCGGCGCACGGCAAACACCTGGCGGGCCTCGTCGACCGAAGGGGTGGCCACAAAGGCGCCGCGTGCGGGTTCCAGGCGGATCAAGCGGTTTTGCGAGAGCTGAAACAGTGCCTGGCGCACCAGGGTGCGCGAGACGCCGAAGTGATCGGCCAGCTTTTGTTCGGCCAGCTTGGTGCCAGGCATCAGTCGGTGTTCGACGATGGCCTTGGTCAGGCTTTCGACAATGAAACTGGTGGTGGAAGTTTCCATGAGGCTCATCATAGCGGTGAAGAATAAGTTTTGTATACAATTTCTGTAGACCGGACTTGGCGTTTTTCCCTAGTAGCGGGTTCCGGAATACCTTGAAGTCGCGCAAACCCATGGCTGGCGCGGCTTGCGGCCATTGGTGACGGAATCATCATCAATGTTGTGACGTTTGCGCGCTTGTGAGGCAAAAATGCCGGGTTGCACAATGCGTGAACTATGCAAGCTCAGAATACCTCCTCTCGCGCGAGCGCCGCTGTGCCATCGCCCCAGCAAGACCCTGCAGGTTTTCTGCGCCATCTGTATGAAGTGGCGGTGCGCAATGCCCTGCCCATCGAAGGCCTGGCGCGCTACCTGCCCAAGCCGCCCAAGGGCCGCACGCTGGTGCTGGGTGCCGGCAAGGCCGGCGGCTCCATGGCGCAGGCACTGGAGGCGCTGTGGCCGGCAGATGCACCACTCTCGGGCCTAGTCGTGACCCGCTACGAGCATATTCCCCCGCGTCCCGAAGGCCTGCCCGTGCGTCTGGAAGTGGTGGAAGCCGCTCATCCCGTGCCCGATGCGGCCGGGCTGGCTGCAGCCGAGCGCATTCTGGCGCTGACTCAAGGCCTGACGGCGGACGATCTGGTGATCTGCCTGATTTCGGGTGGCGGATCCTCCTTGCTGACCCTGCCTGCCGAAGGCATTGATCTGGTCGAGAAGCAACGCATCAACAAGGCGCTGCTGGAAAGCGGCGCCGCCATTGGCGAGATGAACTGCGTGCGCAAGCATCTGTCGCGCATCAAGGGCGGGCGACTGGCGGCGGCCTGCCATCCGGCCCAGGTGGTGACGCTGACCATCAGCGATGTGCCTGGCGACGATCCCTCGGTGATCGCTAGTGGCCCCACAGTGCCCGATGCGACTACTTGCGCTGACGCACTGGCAATCTTGAACCGCTATCAGATCAGCATTCCCGAATCCGTGCGCGCGGCGCTGCAGAATGGCTCGCTGGAAACTCCCAAGCCTGGCGACCCGCGTTTTGAAGGTCATGCGGTGCATCTGATCGCCACGCCACAGCAGTCGCTGGAAGCCGCAGCCGCTGCGGCGCGCGAGGCCGGTATGGCCGTGCATGTGCTCTCCGATGAAATCGAAGGCGAATCGCGTGAAGTGGGCAAGGTTCATGCTGCGCTGGCCCGCGCCGTGGCCAAGCATGGCCAGCCGTTTGCCAAGCCCTGCGTGATTTTGTCGGGTGGCGAAACCACGGTGACGGTTCGCCCACGCCAGCCCGGTGCAGCCAAGGGGCGCGGCGGCCGAGCCGGCGAGTTCTGCCTGGGGTTGGCGCAAGCGCTGCAAGGCCAGGAAAAAGTCTGGGCGCTGGCGGCCGACACCGACGGCATTGACGGGGTGGAAGACAATGCCGGCGCCCGCGTATCGCCTTGCACGCTGGCACGCGCGGCGGACAAGCAGCTGCGCATCAGCGATCATCTGGATCGCAACGACGCCTACGGCTATTTTGCTGCGCTGGACGATCTGGTGGTGACGGGGCCTACCCACACCAATGTCAACGACTTCCGCGCCATCCTGATTCTCTAATTCGGGGGCTTACGGGTAGTCTCAATTTTGATAGCGACTTGTGCGCTATCAGATGAGGATTCAAGCATCTAAAGGCCTGCAGCTATCGCCACACGTGCGGTAGCTGCTTCTTTTTTTGATAGCTGTGCATCAGCCGCCGCGCGGTAACTCTTCCCACCAGGTGTCGTCAAACTTGCCTTGCAGAAAAGCGATGAAGGATTGCACTTTTTGCGGTACCAGGCGCGGCGATGGGTAGACGGCGTGAATCTCCTGCTCCGGCAGGCGACAGGTCTTGAGCACCTCCACCACGCGGCCGTCGGCCAGAGAGTCGTGCGCCACATAGCGGGGCAGGGCGGCAATGCCCATATTCAGCCGTGCGGCGGCCAGTAGCGCCGACAGGTTGTTGGAGCGCAGGGGCCCGGTGACCGGCACCGACACTGGCTCGCCGCTGGGATTGCGCAGTCGCCACAAATCATTGCCTTGCACGCTGCTGTAGATCAGCGTGGCATGTTCTTTGAGGTCCGAGGGCCTGCGCGGCGTGCCGCGCTTTTTCAGATAGCTGGGCGATGCCACCAGCACCCAGGGGTTCACGCCCAGCATGCGCGCGCCCAGCGACGAGTCGGCCAGCTTGCCCAGGCGCAGCGCCACGTCGATGCCGTTGGCCACCAGATCGGTGTAGCGGTCTTCAAAGCTCAGATCCACCTGGACCTGGGGGTTGTGCTTCATGAACTCCATGGTCAGTGGAATCAGCACGCGGCGCCCGAAAGCGACCGAGCTGCCGATGCGCAACTGGCCTTGCACCTGGGTCTGGCGCACCTTGACCACGTTTTCGGCCTCGGCCACATCGTTGACGATGATCTTGCATTTTTCGTAGTACAGCGCTCCTGCTTCGGTGAGGCTGACACCGCGCGTGTTGCGATTGAGCAGTCGCACTTTCAGGCGCGTTTCCATGGCGGCAATCTGCTTGGTGACCGTAGGCTGGGTGGTGGCAAATTCCTGCGCCACTTTGGTGAAGCTGCCGGTCTCCACCACCCGCACAAACATGTGCATGGCATCAAGTCTGTCCATGACTTTTATCTCCTGTTTATTCTTGAATGGAATAAATTTTATGGTCTGCAAGCAGCTTCCGGCAAGCAAAGGTCTTGACTAAAGTCGAATCCAGTTTAAAGGAGACCTCATGGCCAAAATGAAAGCAATCGAAGCAGCAGTCCTGGTGCTCGAAAAAGAAGGTGTGACCGTTACGTTTGGTGTGCCAGGTGCGGCCATCAACCCCATGTACGCAGCGATGAAGAGCCACGGCGGCATCGGCCACATCCTGGCCCGTCACGTGGAAGGCGCAAGCCACATGGCTGAAGGCTACACCCGTGCCGTCGCCGGCAACATTGGCGTGTGTATCGGCACCAGCGGCCCTGCTGGCACCGACATGATTACCGGCCTGTACTCGGCCAGCGCTGACTCCATCCCAATCCTGTGCATTACCGGCCAAGCTCCCCGCTCGCGTCTGCACAAGGAAGACTTCCAGGCCGTGGACATTGCTTCCATCGCCAAGCCAGTGACCAAGTGGGCCACCACCGTGCTGGAACCTGCGCAAGTGCCCCGCGCCTTCCAGCAAGCTTTCCACCTGATGCGCTCCGGCCGTCCCGGCCCCGTGCTGATCGATTTGCCCATCGACGTGCAGCTGGCTGAAATCGAATTCGACATCGACACCTACGAGCCTCTGGCTGCGTACAAGCCCACGGCTTCGCGCAAGCAAGCAGAGAAGGCCATCGAGATGCTCAACGAATCCGAGCGTCCTTTGCTGGTCTCCGGCGGTGGCGTGATCAACGCCGATGCTTCCGAGCTGATGGTCGAACTGGCCGAGATCCTGAACGTGCCCGTGATCCCCACGCTGATGGGCTGGGGCACCATCCCTGACGACCACCCGCTGATGGTCGGCATGTGCGGTCTGCAGACCAGCCACCGTTATGGCAACGCCACGATGCTGGCTTCGGACTTCGTGTTCGGTATCGGCAACCGTTGGGCCAACCGCCACACCGGTTCGGTCGAGGTCTACACCAAGGGTCGCAAGTTTGTGCACGTGGACATCGAGCCCACACAAATCGGCCGCGTGTTTGCCCCTGACTACGGCATCGTCTCCGACGCCAAGGCCGCTCTGGAGCAATTCGTTGCCGTGGCCAAGGAGTGGAAGGCTGCCGGCAAGCTCAAGTGCCGCAAGACCTGGGTGGCCGAATGTCAAGGCCGTAAGAACAGCGTCGAGTTCCTGCGCAAGACGAACTTCGACAACGTGCCAATGAAGCCACAGCGCGTCTACCAGTGCATGAACCGCTCTCTGGACCGCGACACGACTTACGTGTCCACCATTGGTCTGTCGCAGATCGCCGGTGCCCAGTTCCTGCACGTGTACAAGCCACGTAGCTGGATCAACTGCGGTCAAGCCGGCCCTCTGGGCTGGACCACTCCCGCCGCCCTGGGCGTGCGCGTGGCCGACCCGGCACGCAAGATCGTGGCCCTGTCCGGTGACTACGACTTCCAGTTCATGATCGAAGAACTGGCCGTGGGCGCACAGTTCAAGCTGCCCTATGTTCACGTGCTGGTGAACAACAGCTATCTGGGTCTGATTCGCCAGGCTCAGCGCGCTTTCTCCATCGACTATTGCGTGCAATTAGCGTTCGACAATATCAACACAAATGAAGAAGAAGCCACCCATGGCTACGGTGTTGACCATGTTAAGGTCGTTGAAGGTCTGGGTTGCAAGGCCATTCGCGTTCACAAGGCTGAGGACTTCGCTCCTGCCATGAAGCAAGCCGAAGCCTGGATGACCGAGTTCAAGGTTCCCGTCGTGATCGAATGTGTGCTGGAGCGTGTGACCAACATCTCCATGGGCGCTGAAATCGACAACGTCATGGAATTCGAAGACCTGGCCATCGGCTCCGCTGACGTGCCTAGCGCACTGGCTCTGCTGGACTAAATCAGCAGCCAAGGACAGAGCCCTGGCTCTGTCCTTTTTTCCCTTTTGACGAGATATCTGGAGACAAAACCATGCCCCGTTTTGCAGCCAACCTGAGCATGTTGTTCACCGAGGTGCCCTTCCTCGAGCGTTTCGAGCGTGCCGCCAACGCAGGCTTTGAAGCCGTGGAATTCCTCTTCCCCTACGCTTACAGCGTGGAAGAAATCCAGGAGCGCCTGAATGCCACCGGTCTGAAGATCGTGTTGCACAACCTGCCCGCTGGCGACTGGGATGCCGGCGAGCGTGGCATTGCCTGCGACCCCAACCGCGTGGATGAGTTTCGCGCCGGCGTGGCCAAGGCTGTGACCTATGCCCACGCTCTGGGTGTGTCTCAGCTGAACTGCCTGGCTGGCAAGGTTCCTGCCGGTGCCGATCCTGTCGTAGTGCGTCGCACTTTTGTGGAAAACCTGCGCTTCGCGGCTTCTGCATTGAGCGCGGCCAATGTGCGTCTGCTGATCGAGCCTATCAACCCCTTTGATATTCCCGGCTTCTACCTGAACCGCACGGACCAGGCTCTGGACATTCTGGATGAAGTGGGCGCGCCCAATGCTTTTGTGCAGTACGACATCTACCACGCGCAGCGCGTGGAGGGCGAACTGGCTGCGACCATGCAAAAGCAGCTGGCCCGCATCGGCCACATTCAGTTGGCCGACAACCCCGGCCGCAACGAACCAGGCACGGGCGAGATCAACTACCCCTTCCTGTTCGCACACCTGGATCGCATCGGCTACGACGGCTGGATCGGTTGCGAATACAAGCCCGCCAACGGCACCGAAGCCGGTCTGGGCTGGCTGGAAAAGATTGGCGGCTGGAACAAGGTTGCCGTGGCCGCTTGAGCGCTGCTGACAAGCGCAAGCAGCTAGCAAATTTGAATAAGCGTATTTAGAAGACTAGGAGAACACCATGAACGCATCGTCCCTCAAGCTGGGCTTTATCGGTCTGGGCATCATGGGTGCCCCCATGTGCGGCCACCTGATTTCGGCTGGTCACCAGCTGTTTGTCAACACGCACGGCAAGGTACCCGCCAACATCGCTGAAACCAGCGCTACGCAATGCACGACCGCACGTGGCGTGGCCGAGCGCGCCGACATCATCTTCGTGATGGTGCCCGACACGCCCGACGTCGAAAAAGTGCTGTTCGGTGAAGACGGCGTGGCCGCTGGCCTCAAGGGCAGCTCCGGCAAGATCGTGGTGGACATGTCCTCCATCTCGCCCGTGGCCACCAAGGAATTCGCCAAGCGCATCGAAGCCGTGGGCGCCCAGTACCTGGATGCTCCCGTCTCTGGCGGCGAAGTCGGTGCCAAGAACGGCACGCTGTCCATCATGATCGGCGGCCCCGACGCAGCCTTCGAGCGCGTCAAGCCTCTGTTCGAAAAAATGGGCAAGAACATCACCCTGGTGGGCGGCAATGGCGACGGCCAGACGGCCAAGGTGGCCAACCAGATCATCGTGGCGCTGAACATCGAAGCCGTGGCCGAAGCCCTGCTGTTCGCATCGCGCGCCGGTGCCGATCCAGCCCGCGTGCGTGAAGCCCTGCTGGGCGGTTTTGCCTCTTCCAAGATTCTGGAAGTGCATGCCGAACGCATGATCAAGCGCACGTTTGACCCCGGATTCCGTATCGCCCTGCACCAGAAGGACCTGAACCTGGCCCTGTCCAGCGCTCGTCAGCTCGGCGTGTCCCTGCCCAACACGGCTCAGGCCCAGGAATTGTTCAACAGCTGCGTGGCCCACGGCGGCGCGGGCTGGGATCATTCCGGCATGGTGCGCGCTCTGGAAATTCAGGCCAACTTCGAGATCGGCCAGAAGGTTGAAGCCTAAGCCTGGCTTTCGCCGCACCACATGGTTTGGTGGGGAGGGCAGCTACATCTGGTAGCTGTCCCTTAGCAAAAACCGCGCTCGGTGAGCGCGGTTTTTTTATGGCTGGACTTGGCATTTTCGGCCATGCAGCCAGAAGGGATGCAGGCCGTCAAAGCACTGAGCTCAGTCGTTTCAATACCCCATGGTCTTGCCATCAGGGTTGCGCGGATCGGAGGCGCCATAGAGCATGCCATCCTTGATCTCGATGGTTTGCGTGCGGCCCATGGAAGGCTTCAGTGCAACCTTGTGTCCCCATTGCCTGAGAAGAGCGATCGTGTCGGCGCTAAAGCCTTTTTCGATGCGCAGCTCGTCCGGCGTCCACTGGTGGTGAAAGCGCGGTGTGGCTGCGGCTTCGGCGGGGTTCATGCCGTAGTCGATGCGGTTGACGATTTGCTGCAGCACCGTGGTGATGATGCGCGCCCCACCGGGGCTGCCGGTCACCAGCACCGGCTTGCCGTCCTTGAGCACCAGGGTGGGCGTCATGGAAGACAGGGGGCGCTTGTTGGCTGCTACCGCATTGGCATCGCCGCCCACCAGGCCGTAGGCGTTGGACACGCCGGGCTTGGCCGAGAAATCGTCCATCTCGTTATTGAGTAAAATGCCCGTGCCCTTGGCCACAATGCCGCTACCAAAGTTGGTGTTGAGCGTATAGGTCACGGCCACGGCGTTGCCGGCCTTGTCCACCACGGAGTAATGCGTGGTCTGGTCGCTTTCATAAGGCTGGGGCTTGCCTGGCTTGATGTCGCTGCCTGCCCTGGCCTGCTGGGGCTTGATGGTGGCAGCCAGCTCATTGGCGTAGTTCTTGGAAATCAGGCCCTTGAGCGGGATTTTCACGAAATCCGGGTCGCCCAGATACTCGGAGCGGTCGGCATAGGCCAGTTTCATGGCCTCTGTCATGTAGTGCACGCTTTGGGCGCTGTCGGCGCCCCACTGGTTCATGGGCCAGCGCTCCATCATGTTGAGAATCTGCAGCAAGTGCGCGCCGCCCGAAGACGGCGGCGGCATGGTCACGACCTGGTAGCCGCGGTAGTTGCCGCGCACGGGTTCACGCTCCACCACTTTGTAGTCGCGCAAATCCTGCAGCGTCAGTGCATTGGCATGTGTTGCCATTTCGCTGGCCAGCTTTTGTGCAATTGCTCCCTGGTAGAAGGCCTTGGCGCCTTGCTGGCTGATCAGGCGCATGGATTGGGCCAGGTCTTTTTGCTGCAGCAGTTCACCGGCTTTGAGCGGTGTGCCGTTTTTCCAGAAGATGGCCTGTGTGGCGGGCCACTGGCCCATGTTCTTTTTTTCCTGGCTCAGCGTCTTGGCCAAGGTCACGCTCACGGGGTAGCCTTTGTCGGCCAGCGCAATGGCCGGAGCCATGACCTTGGCCAGCGGCATGGAACCCCATTTGGACAGCGCATGCGTCATACCGGCCACCGTGCCGGGCACGCCCACGGCGTAGTGGGTGTAGAGCGATTTGCCGTCTATGACCTTGCCTTGCGCATCCAGGTACATATTGCGCGAGGCGCCCTTGGGTGCGGTCTCGCGAAAATCCAGGGCGATGTCTTTGCCGCTCTTGGCGTCATGCACCATCATGAAGCCGCCACCGCCGATATTGCCGGCATTGGGCAAGGCTACCGCTAGCGCAAAGCCCACGGCTACCGCCGCATCCACGGCATTGCCGCTGGCTTTGAGAATGTCCAGACCGATTTGCGTGGCCAGTTCCTGCTCGCTGGCCACCATGCCGTTCTTGCCAACGACCGGATGGAAAACATCCATGTCGAAGTCGTAGGCTGCCGATGCGGCCTGGGCGGCTTGTGTCTGGACAATGGGGGCGGTGGCCGAAGGCTTTGTCGGATTCTCCACGGCAGCGGCTGGCGCTTCGGTTCGAACGGACTGCGGGGTGCTGCAGGCCGTCAGGCCGGCAATGGCCAAGGCCAGGCTGGCTGCCAGCACGGTGTGGCGCATTTGCATGCTTGTCTCCTTGTCATCGTTGATGGTGCTGCAGAGTTTAGAAGCGCAATAGGCATCTGCAGGGCAGCCGGCCTGACACGTTGCGGGTATGTGCGTAGAAGTCAGGGCAGTAAAGCCTTGGATGGAGTACAGGAACTGTATACACTTTAATCAAGCAGGGTCCGCTTTGGCGTGCCTGCTGGCATGCGCCGATTCACTTTTACACACTGATGGCGGGAACAATTCCGCCGCTGAGGAGATATCCATGGGCCTGAGCACCCACGTTCTAGACACCATGAACGGCTGCCCCGCTGCGGGCATGGCAGTCGAGCTGTTTTCCACCGAAGGCGACAAGGCCACTCTGATCAAGAGCCTGGAGCTGAATCACGACGGTCGCACCGACGCGCCTTTGTTTGACAACAACACGCTGAAGGTGGGCACTTACCGCCTGACCTTTGATGTGGCGGCTTATTTCAAGGCCCGTGGCGTGCAACTGCCCGAGCCCAGCTTTCTGAACAAGGTGAGCCTGGACTTTGGCGTGGCCAATGTGGAGCAGCACTATCACGTGCCGCTGCTGGTCAGCCCCTGGAGCTATTCCACCTATCGCGGTTCCTGACCGCAGCGCGCTGAAGGCGCATCTCTTTGACTGAGAGACATGGCAAAAGCAAGAGCGGCTTGCGCTGATCAAGATTGAGTTTGAGATAGAAAAATATCTGAAACCCTTTGTTAATCAGCGCAAGCCGCTCTTGTTTTATGCGTGCTATCGCGGATTCACTTGCTCTTGGAATCACTCATGGCCACGACCAGGGCGGTGACGAAAAAGAGCGCCTGCAGCTCCAGCGCCCAGCCGCCCGAGCTTTGCAGCGTGAAAACCTGCTTGGTGTGCACCAGCGCAAACGCCACCAGCATGTTGACGGCGATCACCAGCGCGGCAGGCGTCACCCACAGGCCTACGATCAGAAACAGCGGCGCCACCACTTCGCCCAGATATACGCCATAGGCCAGCCAGCCTGGCGCGCCCAGCGCTTTCACCATGTTTTCGATGCCGCCGATGCCATGGTGAATCTTGGCCCAGCCATGAAACAGCATCAGCACGGCTAGTGTGACGCGCAGCAGCACCATGGCGGCGTGGGGATGGTGAAAGTAACTCCAGAACTTCATGAACTTCCTTTTAAAACCAGAACTCAGTGGTGATGGGTCGTGTCAATGCTAGCGAAGTTCGGGCTTGCTCAATGTCAATCATGCTGTCGTTTTTGTAGCAGCAGGACTTGATCGGGTTATGCTGGCCGGGGAATCCTGTAGTGCAAGTGCACGGGTTTTCCGGCAAATTCTAGGAAGCTCTGTAGGTCGAACCCGCAAACAGGACTGTTGTGCGGAATTTCCGATACAGAGCACACTAGGATTCAATTCTCCCTGTCTGTTGTGGGCTGCTGCGCTGGAGGTGGAGCACGGTCCGGAAAAACACAGATCAGGGGAATTGGAACTTCGGGATGTGCAACACACATTCATAGCCTTGAAAGGAATTGGTATGCGTCAAATCTCTGTGCGTTCGGTTGCGATGGCTGTTGCGGTAGCTGCTGGTGCGCTGTCTCTGGCAGCTTGCACGACGACCAAGCCTGAAACATCGGCCGCGCCGCGTTCGGATTCCACGACCATCAACACGCGTGCCAATGCTGCGCTGGAGCGCCTGTACCAGACGGCTCCGGGCTCCAAGCAAATGGTGCAGAACGCCAAGGGCGTGCTGATCTTCCCGTCGGTGATTGGCGGTAGCTTCGTGGTGGGTGTGGAACACGGCCGTGGTGTGCTGCGCGTCGGTGGTCAAAACAAGGGCTACTACAGCACGACAGGCGCCTCGATCGGCTGGCAGGCCGGCGGACAGTCCAAGGCCGTCATCTATGTGTTCAACACACAGGAGGCGCTGGATAAATTCGTTAAAAGCGATGGCTGGGCCGTGGGTGCCGACGCCACGGTGGCCGCTGGCCGCATTGGTGTGAACGGCGGCATAGACACCACAACCGCTCCTGCACCTGTGACCAGCTATGTGCTGACCAATGCAGGTCTGGAAGCCGGTGTGTCGCTGCAAGGCACCAAGATTTCCAAGGTTGTGGAATAAGCGAAAAGCTGCCAGGGAGCGCATGCTCTCCTTGTCAAAAAACCGGCCGCTTGGCCGGTTTTTTCATGGTTGGATCATGTTTGAGCTTTGCGGCCGTTATTGCTCTCGTTGGCCTTCGGTCAGCGTATCGAGCTGGAAGCGGCCGGATTTATCCCATAGCCAGGTGTCGGTGTAAACCACCTGTCCCATGCGTGTAGGAGCGGGGAAGGGCGCCGCAGAGCGCACCGTGCGTTCGATCTCCGAGACCACTTCGGGCGCATGCGATGGCGCGCGCATCCATTGCAGCTTGGTGACACGGCCCTGACCATCGACCGAGACCTGCAGCACGCCGACTGCATAGAGCATGGGCGGCAGCATGCCCTTGTAGATGCGATCCGCATTGCGGGCGTAAACATGCTTGGCCGCATCCTGGCGGTAGGCTTTGGGTGTGGTGGCAGAGGAGGAGAAGGGGGCGGGACCNTGGCCGGGNNCGGGGCCGGGGC
>NZ_CBCSIW010000035.1:0-21604 GCF_965139575.1 Comamonas aquatilis
TGAGGCGGATGAGGCTCAGCCATGGCGCGAGATGTCGGAGGAGCAAAAAGCGAAGTGGACAGCCTTCGCCTATGAGGTGAAAGGCTGGAAGCCCGAAGAAGAATAGCAACAGCCGGCCACCATCACGACTTGCCGGCGTAAGCGGCAGCCATCCGGCGTGACCACTCTAGCGGGTACGTCTGCACAGGAATCAGCCTGAGCAGGCGGTAATTGAGGTCTTCGGCGCGGCTTCCGCGCTGATGGCGAAAGTGGTCACACCAGATGGCTGGTCAGATTTACTTCTTCCCACCGCCTACAAGGTAAACGTTGCCCTCAGCCACGTTCTTGAGAAGCTCGCGATACACATTCACCAAGTGATCGCGGCCAAGCCTGAATTCCGGCTCTGTTCTATCAGGCCCGTCCTGATGCTTGGCATCCAGCTGTGCCGCACGCAGTTCTCTCGCCACCTGATGCGCAGTCTCGGGTGGCAGTGCCTTGACAACTGCCGTCAAGATCATCGACAGCGCAGTGAATGCGCCTGTTTCTTCCTGGGTCATGAAGCACCTCCAGTGTGTTGACCCATTCTAGTTTCCAGCCGGGCCTGGGGTGACTTCTCTGTCTCCTCCCTCCAACCCTTCTTCCCCAGGCATGCCCCGAAAGGGCACCGGCTCTTTATTCACCCCTCTCAGCCCGCACCCACGCGGGCTTTTTTGTTTCCCAGGAGTCTCCATGCAGAAATCCAGCGCCTGGCTCATCGGAGCCCTGATCACCATCGCCGTGGGCGCCATCGCGGCCAATACAGATGCCAAACCGCATCCCGCACCGGCGCCCGTGCTTGCCAAGGCCGTTCCAGCCGGCGTCTGCCCTCCAGGCCACTCGGCCTTCTGGATAAACGCCTCTACCCACGAATGCCTGCGAGAACTCCCATGACCACCCTATTCAATCTGCTGGTTGCCTCTGGCATAGCGGCCCTCTCCCTCGCGTGCGCCCTGATCATCAGCGGCGCACCGCTTTGAACCTCGACCACCCATGAGCCGCACAAAACTCTCCGAGTTGTCCGAGGACGAATTCAAGGCCCACATCGCAAGCGGCCAAACCATGAAACTGGGCGAAATCAACGCCACCCTGGCCTTGCTGCATGTCGATGGCGGCAATCTGATTGATCTTGGCATCGAGCCCCGCAAGGCTCGCGGCGCCATTCACATCGACGCAGCCGACTTTCCGCTGCTCTGCAGCGCCCTGGTCCTGCACCTGCATGCGCTATCAGCTCTCTGCAAAAACGAGCAAACCCTCAGCAAACACTGAGCCGCGCCCTTTCCCCCTTTACCCGCCCGCTGACAAGCGGGTTTCGCATTTCTGGAGCTTCAATGTTCAAGAGCATGATCATTTACCGCATTGCCGAGAGCTGGCAAGGCGACCTGCAGGCACTGGAAGATGCCCTGCAAAAGACAGTCTTTGCCGAGTGCGGCGCGACACAGGAACGCTCCGTGGGCTGGGTGCCACCGCGCGGCGAGCAGCACGGCCCTCTGGTCGAATCCGTGGCCGGTCAATGGGTGATGCGCTTCATGACAGAGGCGAAGGTGCTGCCGGCCAGCGTTCTCAATCGTCGGGTCAACGAAAAGGCCGCGCACATCGAAGCTACCGAGGGCCGCAAGCCGGGAAAGAAGGAAAAGCGCGACCTCAAGGACGAAGCAAAGCTGGATCTGCTGCCCATGGCTTTCACCAAGCAGGGCAGCATGTGGGTCTGGATCGACCCGCAGGCGCGCACCCTGGTGCTCGATACCAGCGCCCAGGGCCGTGCCGATGAGGTTGTCACGCTGCTGGTCGAAGGCCTGGCCGGCTTTAGCCTGGCCCTGCTGGACACGCAAACCAGCCCGCAGGCGGCCATGGCCCACTGGCTGATGACGCAGGAGCCGCCCGCCGGCTTCACCGCCGACCGCGAAACAGAGCTGAAGGCGGCCGACGAATCCAAGGCCGTGGTGCGCTACGCCCGTCACCCGCTGGATATTGATGAAGTCCGCCAGCACATTGAGCACGGGAAACTGCCGACCAAGCTGGCCATGACCTGGGACGACCGGGTGAGCTTTGTGCTGACCGAGGGCCTGCAAATCAAGAACATCGTGCTGCTGGATGGAGTCATGAACGGTGCCAACCAGGACGATTCCGGCTTTGATACCGATGTGGCCATTGCCACCGGCGAGCTGTCGCGCCTCATTCCTGATCTGATCGATGCACTGGGCGGCGAGGGCCGCGCCGGCCTGGGCGACCTGCCCGCCTCGCTGGCTGCCAGCGCCAGCACCACCGGCCCCAACGAGCAACCGTTTTGAGGATCACTATGCCCTACACCGATTGCTCTTACTGCCGAACTTGAGCACCAACATGCCTAATGACACCAGTGCAGTCGCCACCCTCATAGAGCCAAAGCCAGCCAGCAAACCAGACATACAAATCGACGTAAATATTTGCGTCAAAACGGTTTCCCCCAAGAAATAGGCGTACCGTGATAAGACGTAAATAGGTCATCTCAGCAGCCTGTCTAGATCTGAAACCTGAATCTTTCACATCGACTATGCGTCTTTGATTTTCTAGTCTTCAAGCTCCCCAGACTTGATAGAGACAGAGTAAGTGGGACAAAAAAATTCCCACGAATTGATGTCGCCATCTAGCTACCCGATAGAGCTTCCTGCGCTTGATCAGGCCTTAACGAAACCCTTAGAGACTCCTCGCCTCACATCAAAGCGAAGCGGGTTTCTGAGGAAATCTCAGCCGACAAGACCGGAGGTTTTAATGCAAAGCGAAGATCAGTCAGATCTCACTATTCCAGCGCACCAATCGCTGCAATCAGACATCAACAGTCACTCGATTTCTCACGATGACTATGTACGGACGCCGAATATGCCTATGAATAATAGCGATGTGGACTTCGACGATCCAAACCAAAGGTCAGCGCAAACTTTCAATACTAATCAGTTGGAGGCAGAGCATGGTTGGGATGTATATCCGGATTGAATGACGTAAGGAGTTTTTATGTATGAACTTTCTCTACGCAAAGTTCACGGCTTCTGGGCAAACCTGAAGTACATATTTTTCCCATGGATAAAAGTAGTTCCTTCAGTACCCGAGTTGGACAAAAAGCTACCGATACGAAAAAAGTATGATCCAAGTGAGTTTTATAAGCCAAGGCAGGCAATGCACAACACAATGATCACACTCGTTGTCGTTGGCACTATGGCCGCGGCTTACTTTGCTTACCGATATGGTGCCTTCTGAAGCTACCAGCTAGTCATCGAAGAAAACGGAAACTGAAGTCCGAAAAGCGATAACCGCTGATACTACCGAACTGAATTCAAAGATAAACCAGCCCGCTATTCAGCGGGCTTTTTTCTTTCTGGAGCCCTATGCTTACCTGGGAAGAACTGAAAAAGCTACGCGAGGACTTTGAAACCGCATATGCGCGCCACGCCAAGCGCCATGTGGGCCTAGACGGCACCACCGAGGAAATCGCGGAGCTGGTGAAGAAAGACCGCAACGGCCCCCACTATCGCAATGAGCAGTGCGACTATGCCTGGATCGGCTATCAGCTGGCCCCTATACCCAAAAAGCAATCCACCCCAGACTTCCTGGCCGACATGGACCGGGATCAGTTGCGCTACTGCGTGGGAGCTGCCACTGAGCGTCTAGAAAAGCTGGCGGAGGCTGAGAAGGTCAAGGTATGGCTTGTACGTGTGGACGGATCGCGCCGATACACGGCCACCAGCGCGCCCGAGGCCCTGGATTGGATGGCGCGATTTTCCGCTGCGTTTCAGGCCGCGCCCGTCGAGGACTTGATGGATGCCGAGGACTATCCCGTGTCTATCCAGGCCCGCAGCTTATTTGCAGATGAATTGCCAGGGATGCTGTCGCTGAACGACAAGCCCGAAGACTTTGCCCAATGGTAGTTAGGCGCAAGTTTGATCACCCCACCAGCCCGCCGCCGCGGGCTTTTCTCATTCTGGGAGCCAATATGCAAGACAAGATCACCCTGGCCATTGATGCGTTGGCATCAGCAGCGTTCATTGAGGGGGGTGTGGCGCCTGAGAACACCCAGGCAGCCCGCGACCTGACCGAGCAGCGCAAGCGTGAACTGCTGGCCACCATCGGCGCGCCCTGCCTGCACCAGATTCAGGAGCCTACGGAATACCCGCATCTGCCATCTTCTACCGCCGATGTTGTGGACTTCATGAATGGCCGCCTGGAGGTAGATTTTGGCGATCCCGCACCCGCAGGCGGAACAAGCCTTTATTCCGCAGACCAGATGCGCGCCTACGTTGACGCCGACCGCGCCCAGCGCGCAGCCCCTGTGCAGACAGCGCCAGCAGCCGCGCTAGTGCTGCCTGAGCCTGACGCCATGGAGTTTCAAGGCAATGACGGCAAATGGCATGGCTTTGTTGATGCTCGGCACAAGCAAGCAACCGTCGAATCTGGCAAGTGGCCTATTCGCAATCTCTACTCAGAAGGCTCAGTGCGCGCCCTGCTGGCTACTGCTACCGGACTTCCCGCGCAGTCAGTGCCCGCCAGGCTGATCACGGCAATCAACACCGCATGCGGTGGTAACGAGTGGCAAGGCGATGCGCTGGTTACAGACTTGCTGGAGCCAGCATGCCGAGCCATCGCCAGTTTTGCACCCCAGGCGCAGGCAGACGCGCGGGATGCGGACGACGCGGCACTCATCGAATGGCTGTCTGGCCAGTATCTCGCCGCCGACTTCCATTGGGGCGATCCGAAAACATCGGTACTCGTTATCGAGATTCCGCCAACCGCATCCGTTTGCGGCGACTTCCGCACGGACGTTCGCGCAGCAATCGCTATCGCGGCAGCAAAGGGGGAGTGATGTTCGCACAAGAAATCACAGAGCGAATCCTTGGGCAATCTTCGCGCACCCCCTATCTGGAGGCGCGCATTGTGGTGCAAAGCCAAGGCAGCGTTGGAAGCACCCCCAGCGTGGCCGTCAGCAGCGTGCAGGCAGGCTTTGACTGGGATAACGGAAAGTTCCTGATCTACCCAGAGCAGACACTTACCACGCTGACACCAGATGACGTTGCAGCCATCCGTGACAGCGTGCGCAAGGGCGGGAGTTGGCACGCCTACCAGCAATACAAGAAGCAGGCCGAGCGCATAGAGGCGCTGGAGGCGGAGTTAGCGGCACAGCGCGCCGCCCAGGCAGCGCAAGGGGGTGAGCATGCAAACTGACCTGTTTTCAGCAGCAAGTCTCGCACGCACCATCCAAGTGCCGCCTGCGCCTGTATTGGACATGGCGCGCTATCAAGAATGGCCCTTCCCCGGCTGCACGCCACCCGAATGCGCTCAAGCCGCGCTTGCTAGCAGCGACGTCTACATGGACATGCTGGCAGCCGTCATCAAGAGCCAGGGCGGAATTCAGCTTTCGAGCGATGGCGTCAATGCGCTGATCCCCGGCGACTGGCGCAATCTCATGGGCAAGTACCTGCACGCAAGCATGGTGGAGTGGCAATGCAAGCCACGCGGCATCGAGCTGAGCTACCTGTCGCGGCCTGATGGCTTCCCTGTGTTCATGTACCAAGCCAAGGAAGGAGCGCAGTAGTGAAATTGCAAGCCCTAACTATTCGCTATTTCAACGAAATAACGCCAGTCTGGCTGCACGCGCACGAATTCACTAGGCTCTCGCCGCTTACCCCTGTACTGTCGTACATAGGTACAGAAACTTGACGGAAGGCAGTGTTCCCCTCATGACCAAAATCAAGGAATCCACCGTTCACCATACCGTGGACGCAAAGCAGTGGGAGCTCAATCGCGAAAAGGAACGTATTACCTATCCGCCAAATCACGCAGGCCCGATACAGATGGACTGGCGCAAGCGCGAAAATTACTCGGCCTCTGATCTCAACTATCGCGGAAGAAGCAAAGCCGCGTAGACGATCACGCCATCCTGACACACCACGAACCCCGCCACTGAGCGGGGTTCTGCTTTTTGGAGCCGCCATGGCTTTCAGCGCCAGCACAACACGCCCCAAGCTATCCCCGGCCCAGCGCACCATGCTGCACAACGCAATCCATGGCCGCCCGCTGGAAACAAGCCTCACCCGAAACAGCACATCCCACAAAACCCACAGCACCGTCCAGGCGCTACACCGCGCCGGAATGCTGGCCGGCATTGACCACCGACCGACGGAAGCGGGCTACGCCTTCTTCGCCGTCCCAGAACAAACCAAAGCCCCGTTCATCGGGGCTTAACTTTTGAAAGCACTATGACTGCATCTATAGAGAACTCAGCCATCCTCGCTCTGAAAGGTCAGATTGCCATCCTGACCAGCGCAGTCCAAACGTTGTGCATTCAGCAAGGTTCACGCCTAACTCGCGCCCAACTGTCCCTGCGTCTTGGAATTCACCGCAACTCCTTGAATCAGCGCCTTGCGCAAGACAGAACCATGCCCCGCCCTGGAAAAGATGGGAAATGGCTGCTCTCTGAAATCATTGAATGGGAGTCCCGGAACGTCCTGCGTTGAGGCGTGCGGCGATATCAGAACCGGTGGGGTTGTAATACGTTAGTGCGCGCTTCGTATCAGTCCAACCGAAGGCCTTGCACAGATCCAGCACATGCAGCACCTGGGCCATCCGGGTTGCCGCTGTGTGCCGGGTGTCGTGAAACGTGAAGCCCTCCAGCGAAGCTTTTGAGCGGTGGCGCCGAAACAGCGCATCAAGGGAGGCAGCCTCGATCCCAAACACCAACTCATCATGAAACCCACGCATCATTTCGATGTTTCTGCGTGCGGCATGGGTCAAGGGAACCTGGCGGCCCTTACCCGTCTTTGTGCGGCCTGCATGCAATATGCAGAACGAATCTCGCACGTCATCCCACTCTAAATTTGCAATTTCGCTTGCGCGCATCCCGGTCTGCAACGCGGCAATAAAGCAATAGGCCACAGCATTCTTTGTAGTTGCAGCTCGCTTGCATCGTGTCCATCCCAATTGCCGAAGCATGGCGCGAATCTCCGGCCCCGAGATAACACGCTCACGATGATCTGGCGTTTTCGGTCTGCGCACGTCAGCCATTGGGTTGCTGCTTATCCAGCCCCAATCCTGGCGGGCGGTATCGAGCACATGACTCACCATCGCAATTTCGCGCAACACCGTGCCCTTGGATACCAACTTCAAGCGCGCATCGCGCCACTGAATCAAGTCTTGTGCGTCCAGTTCAGCCATTCGTCGCTTGCCCGGCCAGTGCGGGTGCTTTGTCGTGATGGCCTCAATGCGTAGCAGTTCCCAGCGCGCTCCGCGCTTCTCTGGAGACACCTCTTCCCCATATTTCTTCATGGCATCGTTCAAGGTGAAGCTCTCACCCAGTAGCTTGGTTGCCGCCTTTCCGCCCTCCGCTGCTGCCCTCAATTCAGTGCGCCGTGCGTCAGCCCATTGGCGCGCTTCTCGTTGCGTCGGGAAGGTTGCGGCATCCCTTACCCCCCGATAGAAGACTTGAATTCGCCAGCTTCCGGATGGTGTTTTTTGGGGCGTGGACATGAGCAAAAAATGGGTAAAAGTGGGTAGAAATGGGTAGAACTTCTGTTCAAAATCATGCAATAACTGTACTTTACCAAATTTTCATACACCGCAAGCCATTGTTTTTATTCATATTTATGCATCTATTGCACAATCTTGAACAGGTGCTCGATTCATCTCTCCGGCACCAAAATACTAACACCCACAAGGGTTTCAGGCGAAAATTGGGCGGAAATTGGGCGCTGCTAAAAAGCGGCCTCAAACAAACCTCAACAGAAGCCACCTAAATGTGGAAACAAAAAAGCCTGCTTACGCAGGCTTTTTTTTATCCTGTTTTTCTGATGTCCTGACCACCTCATCCGAACTGCGTTGCTCCAAGACGGACCGGTGAAAGCTGCTGTCCTACTTGCCCCTTCATCAGCACCCTGCGCCTTTTTGAGTGCTGAGCGCAGTTTCACTGCCGTCCTGAAGCGGTCAGCCGCAGACAAATTTTGTCCGATAACAATTGGCCGAATATGCCAGTTCGTCGCTTAGCAAGGAACCTGCCATCCGGAGCAGCACACGAACTGGGACTGAATCTGGTCAGCCAAGGCCGCTCGGCCCGGCGGCTGGACATCGGAAAGACCTGGGCCAGTGACCCGACCGACTACTTCGGATTGAATTCGATACGCGGCAATAACTTTCCGCGTTCGGAAGCAATCAGCGTTTCGTCCGCCTGTTGCCGGTCGGCCGAGCAGAACGAGGTCATCATGTGATGACGCTGAGTACTCATGCCGCTGCAGTTGGAAGCTTCGCAGTAGATCCGTGCAGGGCTGTCCCACCGAGCCTGTTCCGCCTCGTTAGCTCGGGCGATAAAGGCGGTCATCACACGCAAGGCAGTTTTCTCGCTTTCGTCCGCATCCAGCTCGAAGACGTTTGACCGCACACCCTTGTCGAAGAAGTCCTGTGTCGTTTGCACTTGCATATAGCAAAAACGCTTGACGATAGGCAGCGGCACGATCTTAGCAGCGAAGGCATAGGTACGCCCGGCCGGTAGCGCTGGAGTATCGCTGCGGATCGGGCCGACTGGAAGGTCCAGGGTGCGGCCGCCCCGCAGAATACGCAGCATGACAGTCTGGCCGTCAGGTACCTGCCCGAGAATGATGGCCAGATCGTTCAAGCCGCGCACCGGCTGGTCGAGTGCCTGCAGGATGACGTCTCCGCTACGCATACCCGACTCCTCAGCTGCTTTGCCGGGCATGGTGCTCGTTACCATGACTCCATCGGTCGAAGCGGTGTTCAGCGCCTGCTGCAGCGCGGGAGTCAGCTTCGTGATTTCCACACCAATCAGCCCGCGCGGTAGCGGGCGCGCCGGGCTGGACAGAGTCGATGCCGACATAGCCACAGGTACAGGCAACTGCACGCTTGCCGACAAGGTGATCGAGATGTTCAGCAATGCCTGTTTGCGCCATACCTGAAGCGGGGCGCGGTAACCTGCCCGTGTGCTAGCGACGATGGCTTGCAATTCGGCCGGTCCCGACACCGCCTGCCCGGCGAACTCCAGAATGACGTCCAACGGTTTCAAGCCAGCAGCCGCAGCAGCTCCACCCGGAATGACATTCACCACCATCGCACCCTTGCGTTGCCCCAGTTGCAGGGCTTCCGATAATGAAGGCGTCGGTGCATCGAAAGTGGCGCCCAGACCATCGGCGAAAATCGGTGCGGCGGCGGCGCTCGGACCCTGCTTTCCGGCGGCGGAAGCCGGCACGGACTTGGTCGATATGCGCTGTACCGGCCCAGCCGAAGCGGCATCGGGCAAACGCGCAGTCGGCCGCCAGCTCAGATCGACGAAGGTTAGGGTGAAGCCGTCGAATACTCCCTTGTGCACTGCGCGTGCGTGCTGCGCCTCGGCCATCGAGTCGAACGGAAGACAGCTCGGATAGACCGCCGACAGTCGCAGGCCCGGGAGCACATCGCGGGTGAATTCCTCTGTGTAGAGCTCGGCCAGGGCGAAGGCGGCGGACGGATTGGCCGCCGGAACCTCAACCGGAAAGACACTGGTGGCGGCGCCCTTGCGTAAGTCAGGGTCACCGACCGAGCAGAAGAAATAGCGAGTCTGGTTGCCGGAAGGGGGAGGCTGTTCGGGATCCCATGGCTTGGGGGTGAAAGCGAGGTCCTGCCACTTCTGGAGAAAGGTACTTGTTCCCAGTCGCTTCACTTCCGCCCGCTGGGAATCGGTTACTGCCTTGGACTCGTTCGGCGGGTAGCAAGCCTTCTGGCCGGTGCCGCCGACGGCGGTGACCACGGCCAGGAACTCAGTCGCCAAGGCTTCCGACCGAGGAAGTTCGTCGCCTGGCTTCCACGACACCGGGAAAACCGGCGAGGCATAGGTCTTGAATTTCGTTAGATCTTGCACATAGCAGAAGCCGAAACCTTTCTTGACCTGAGCCTGCGCAGAAGCAGCCAGGCCCAGCATGGCCAGCGCCGCCAGGGTCTGGCAGAAAGAGATCGACGGCGATTTCCGTTGCATGGCAAACCTCACTTCGCGGCCGATGCCGGGGTCACCGCCTTGGGTGCAGGCGAGGCGACTGGTCCGGTTCGGGCCAGCGGCACCGTTACTTCGCGCTCGCCCATTTCTCCCCGGACGATCAGCGGCAAGGGATAGCCGGCGCGCATGCGCTTAATGATCGCGTCGAACTGGGCAGGCGACTCCAGCACCTGGCCGGAAGCCTCCACCACCACCTCGGCCGGCTTCAGGCCGGCGCGGTCTGCCGGAAGCCCCTTTTGAAGCGACACAACTAGGACACCACGCCCCGTCGGCAACTGCATGGCAACGGCCAGCGCCTGAGGTACCGTATCGACCTTCACTCCAAGCCGCTGAAGGTTGAGCGGGCCTGCCACCATGGCAGCGCTCGACTTGGCGGTCGGAACGGGTGGCATCGCCGGTTTAGCTTCCACTGCGGCGACCGGCCTAGCGGCCGCACAGTTCTTCTCCACCTGCACCCGCTGATTCGCGGTGACGTTGATCCGGCGGCCATAGGACTGGCCGGCCGATTCGTTAGCAGTGTTTTTCTGCATTGAGTTCAATGAATTCTGCAGGCTGTCGCAGTCGAGGCCCCGGTAGTACTGCTGCATCCTGGCGATCCCGCTCTCGTCCGAGTCATCGTAGGCGCCGGTATAGTACTGCGCCGCGGCGCAACCGCCCATTAGTACCACGGCCGACAGTTTCAACAGCCGGAAAATGAAGGAATGGGGCATATCGACTTCTGGCAAATATTTTGATTGAACAGACAAGCGTTCGACCGCAGCGTATCGTGCATTACGTTCAGTTCTTGCTCTGCCTACTGCTACAGAGCTGCCACGTGAAGCAGCTTCAACATTGGCGCGCTGCTGGAGCAAGCTCGTCGATAGATTCGACGAGTCGCGTTGAAAGTTAGCTGAGCTTTGCGCCTTTCGGCGCTCGGTCTCATCCAGCGTCCCCCTGTGGCGGAATTGATCCCTTTGTTATGCATTCCGAGACGCCAATGCAACTCCTCAAGCGAGGTTGCCCGCTTGGGTCCACTGCCATGGACAACTAACAGCAATAGAGGTCGCATATAGCCTATTTTTAGCCGCCCTTACTCTTCAAATCTTCACCCAAACTAATTAAAGGAAAACCCAGCCTCGACGGCTGCCGAACGGGCTTTATTGCGTTTTGAAGTTGCTTATGAAACTGGCGGCACTGTCATAAACTGACACATGCTCGCAACCACCCTTCTTTGCCTCCTCGTTGGCATATCAGATGGCGACACCCTGACCGCCCGATGTGGCCAACCTGGACAGTACGAACAGGTCAAAGTAAGGTTGCAAGGCATCGATGCTCCTGAGCGAAAACAGCCCTTCGGAGAGCGGCTCGGCAAGCACTGGCCGAACTGACATGAGCGGTAGTGTTAGCCCTCAGCCTTGACTTTGGAAGCAGTGCATGAAAGAAGGCTGCATCGCTGCAGCCTTTGGGAGTTTATCGCCTGTCAGCGAAGGCCATTAAAAAGTCTCCCATTCATCGTCCTCCACCGGCTTGGGAGTTTTGCGCGCCGCCGCATCCACACCAGAGCGAGCCGGTAAAACAGGCGCAGCCGAAGCCCTGGCAACAACCGCTGCAGCCTGCTTGTGGACACTGGCTCGCGGTGCGGCCCGAGGTAGAGCGCGCGCGCCGCTCACAGAGGAATTAGCAACCAGCGCCGGCGCCTGATGGCGCGGGGCAGCGACCGGCGCGTTGTCATGCATGGTGCTGGCGGGCAGCTGAAACACCGCAACGGCCTGCACCAGATCTTGCGCCTGCTTGCGCAAGGCTCCGGCGGCAGCGGCGCTTTCCTCCACCAGGGCCGCATTTTGCTGAGTAGTCTGATCCATTTGCGTCACGGCTTCACCCACCTGCGCTACACCCTGGCTTTGCTCGCTGCTGGCAGCGCTGATCTCGCCCATGATGTCCGTCACGCGGCGAATTGCCGAGACGATTTCAGCCATGGTGGTGCCGGCCTTATCCACCAGTTGCGTGCCCTGCTCCACTCGCTCCACACTGGTAGTGATCAAGCCCTTGATTTCCTTGGCCGCTTCCGCACTGCGCTGGGCCAGCGTGCGCACCTCACCAGCGACCACGGCAAAGCCACGGCCTTGCTCGCCCGCGCGAGCCGCTTCCACGGCTGCATTCAAAGCCAGGATATTGGTCTGAAAAGCGATGGAGTCGATGACGGAAATGATGTCGGCGATCTGGTGACTGCTGTTGTTGATACCCTTCATGGTGTCCACCACCTGGGCCACTACGGTGCCACCTTCGGCCGCCACCTTCGAGGCATTGACCGCCAGCTGATTGGCGGCCCGCGCATTGTCTGCATTCTGGCGAACGGTGGATCCCAGTTGCTCCATGGAAGCCGCAGTCTGCTCCAGTGCAGAGGCTTGCTCTTCTGTGCGGCTGGAGAGGTCGGCATTGCCTGAGGCAATCTGCGCGCTGGCCGAGGCCACACCTTCGGCGTTCTGACGCACGCTGCACACGGTCTGCACCAAGCTGGTCTGCATGCGCTCCAGCGCATTGAGCAATTGCCCGGTTTCATCGTGACGCTCGACATGGATCATGCCGCTCAGGTCACCGTTGGCCACGCGGTCAGCCGCCTTGACAGCCTGATCCAGCGGTACCCGAATGGAGCGCACCAGCAGCAAACCGGCCACAACAGCCACCAGCACGGTCACCAGTGCCGCCGCGATTAGTAGCATCACAGCGCGCTCGTACACCACGACTGAAGCACTGCTCTCATGCTTGGCCATATCGCTGTTGTACTTGATCAGTTTGTGCAGCGTGGCCGACGACTCGTTATAGAGCTTGAGCGACGCCCCCGCCAAAAGCTCCCTGGCCTTGTCCTGTTCGCCAGCTCGCGACAGAGCAAACAACTGCTTATTCACGTCCACATAGAGCTCCCGTTCGTGAATGAACTGGTTGTAATGACCGCGCTCCTCCTGCGAGATGAGCAGGGGCTCATAGACCTTTTTGTCTTCAGCCAGCCGTTGCTGTAACTGAGTAAATTGCCTCTCTATATCTGACCAGATCGCTGGGTCGGTGCTGCTCACATGGCGCAACTCCAACAGCCGTGCTCGCTCCACTTCCGCACTCATGGTGTTGATGATTTCCACGCTGGGCAAGGCATTGTCCGTAATGGTCTCGACATTGCCCCGCATGGCTTTGAGCTGCAGCAAGGCAGTCGCTACCACAGCCAGCAGCAGCACGACCAAAATGCCGAAGGCACCCAAAATGCGGGTCGAAATTTTGATACTTTTCATCTTGCCCACCCCTCTTCTATTTCTGTTGAATTGTTTGTAGTTCCGCCATCCAGCGGATAAAAACCAAATCTGGATCCATAGGGCGCAATCACTGCGCATTACGAATGCGTCTATCAGTTGCAACACGGATAGAAAGCAAACCCGCGTCCTATTGACCGCAAGGTGAAGCCCACACTTCCGCCGGTGACAGGATGCGATGGACCTGCTTTTTTGCCACTTGCATCCATCGACAGTCGCTCAAAACCAATGCGATCGTCATGATAAGTGCCGACATGTCGCATCCTAGTTTGCGTCCAATTATTTCTAACTGTGACAAATATTTAAAACCTTTCTCCTACATATATGAAGGATTATTCCTACAAAACACCGGTGCAGCCCGTATGGCTTAGAAGTTGTCGATGCGCTCGCCCAGTTGAAATTTCTCCTTGGCATGGGGAATCACTGGCCACGCGGCGCGGCAGGTTGCTGCATCAGCTGCGTGGCCATCAGCTCGGATTGCCAGCTCTGTGTATCGCTGGCTGCACTGTCCGAATACGCGGTTGAGGGTTGAGGCGTACTCGATGAGGGCGGCGGGGGAAGCGTCAGCAAGTCGCTGCTCGGCATCGGACAGTTGCTTGCGCAAGCCGTCACGCTCGCTGCGAGCGCGATCAGCAGCAGCCTGCAAAGCGGTTTGCTTCTGGAGGGCGGCATTCAGAGCTCCTTGGTATTTGTCGTTGACCATGCGTTCCACGGCCAGCAGGCGGCGGCCGGCGGCGATGCGCTCATCTGCACTCTGCTCGCGGTACTGGCTGGCCTGCAGTCGCTCGTCGGCCAGATCCGCCCCCAGGCGCGCGGCCTGGAAGTACCAGGCCAGGGCGGCAGCCAGCAGGCCGGCGTAAACCGTCAGTCGCCCCATGTCAGCGTCCACCAAAACCAGGGGTCGTAAAGCATGTAAAAGGCAAGCGGGTTCATAGAGCTCCTATTTCGCAATGAAGTGAACGAACAACCAGAGAGCAGCCCAATACGGCGCGCCCATCAGGCAAGCAATGAAGGCCAAGAGAAGGAACATCAGCCCTGCCCACCCATGCGCCACTCGCGGCAAATCTCGTCGTTGGAGTTGCCGCGCAGTTGCAGGCCCGGCAGCACGGTCGATACGCCCTTGACCGTGCCTTTGTTCCAGCGCGGGTTCTCGCGGCAGGCGCCCTGCAGATCACCGGCATTGGCCTTGCGGCGCATGGTGCTGGTCGAAAAGCTCACTGCGCCTTTGTTGTGCAGGAAGTCGATGAACGTGCCCTGGGCAAATGCGTCGTAGCTGGCCCAGTACGCAAGCAGGCGCTCGGCCGTGCGCTCTGATTGCAGATACCGTCCCTTTTCCAGCTGATAACACTCGCCCGGGCTGTACCGCTTGCCAGCGATCACGCCGGCACCGGTGATGCCGTTGCACACGGTAAGGGGCGCGCCTTTGCCCAGCTTGTCGATGTAAGGGGTGCCGATATGTTTGCCGCTGGATTCATAGAAGTGGCCCAGCACCATGGCCACCTTCACGCCCTGGCTGGTGTCGGGATCGGCGGCCACGGCCTGCACGTACCGGTCAGCCAGACCTTGCTCGATGGCGGCCTGGTCAGCAGCCAGGTAGGCACCACCGCCGGCGCCCAGCGTCAAGACCAGCGCGGCTAGGCGGCCGGCGAGGAAACGGGGGACTTTGCCACTCATGGACGCCCCCTTTGCTGGGCGCGTTCACGCAGTTGCTGGCGGTTCTGAGCGCGCAAGTAGTCGCGGCGCCACTTCCAGATCAGGTAAGAAGCTTGCAATGCCACAAAAGCGATGGAGGCCAGCACCAGCCAGTCACTGAGCGGCAGACCCGCGAGCCGGAATCCGCCGGCGGTAACCGCCCCAGGCGTGGCGTGATATGCCGCGCTGGCAATGTCCTGTTTTTGCTCGGCACTCAGATGCTGGTGGATGCCCAGCAGCGCCAGCATTGATGCGAGAGCTTTTTTCATACCCCGAAGTTTTCCGGGGCCGGGCTCTTTGGTCGAACCCTAGAGGGGTGGCTGCTTATGTGCCGGCAAATATCCGTTCTGGGTTTGCAGGTGCATCGATTGCATAAAGCGCAAATTCAGCCAGAGGTGAAGAAAGATTGACGTGAAAGCCGGGGATCGGAGCCATGACCGGAACAGGGCCGTCATCCGTATCGAGCAGTTCGCCCGTGGGGCGCTGGATTGTACCCAGAACATCCACGGCAGTCGTGTCGATGTAGCTGGGCCATTCACCGCTCTCGCCTAGGTGAACCTCAAAGGCAAAGCGCGCAACCTCTTCGTCAGTAAAACGGAGAAACGTAGTCATGCTGTGAGCCTTTGAAGTTGTGCATGGGTTATAGCGCCACCGTATATGGCAAGGCGAGAAATGCAGCCGTTGAGATACCCGGTATTGGCGGCAGAGTGACTTCTTCCCAAATAGAGTCTCGTCAAATTTGACGGAAAGTCTTTGGCCCTGGCCGTTGTATCAATGCTGATTAGGGAACCGGAAGCAATTGCCGCTGTTTTTGCCACATCGGAATACGCAAATCCAGAATTCGGCATGCGACCTGCGATGCTCCTTCCCGACTGTCCGACATTTGCCTTGTTCACCCACCAGTTTGTAGTATTGGCTGCCCCAGAAAAATAGAAGTACGCATGATCGGCGTTGATATCTGCTGGATTTATTGCACTCCAGACGTATGCATTATTTGTGCTACCACTGGGTAGTCCTAAAACGGCAGACGTAACGGCCCCAACAGTTGGAAGCGTAATGTCCAGGTTGACATTGTCGGCGGCTCGTGTTGCCGTTGCAGTGGTTGTGAGAATTGGAGACGTAGCAAACGAACCCAACTCAAACTGGGGTGTTCCTATCTCTATATCAGCTGTTACTCCAGTAGAAACTCCCACACCAAAACGCAAGTTAATTGTGCCTGCCGTCGTAACATCAATTAATATAGAGAGTTTTTTTCTGCCCAAACCATTTGATGTATTTGCTGCAACTTCAACTCCGTCGATGAAATACTTAACTGTAGAAACAGCCGTTCCATCTATCCTCCCGATACTTGCACTCATAGCGGCTGCTGTGAACACATTACACGGAATAGAAAACGTATACTGACCAACTGCAACAGCGACGTTGTTGTACGCTAGAAAATGGCGTGCAGCCGTTGCTGACAATCTAAGTGTTGTAACTAGACCGCCAGCTATAACAGTGGTGCTTCCGTTTCCTACTCCGAATCCATAGTTTGTTGGTGCTGTACCCGGTGTACCTGATACGGCACCTGCAAATACCGAGTTAAGCAAAAGATTGGCACGGGCTTCCTCAATCAGCAATCCAAGACACTTTCCCGTAACCGGGTCATAGTCAATACGCGGGATATTGCTACCTACAGTCCTCAGCTTACCGTCGGGCCCAAAGCACGTAGCAGCACTGGCCCGCGTGCAGGTGAGCAGCGGGTGTGTCCGGCGGCTGTTGGCAAAATCCATTAGCAGCTGCGGACGAATGTTCGGGAAGTCAGGCAATGCGCTCATGCCCATGTCTCCGTGTAGCTGCGCACCACGCCATCGAAACCGTGGAATTTGCGAATTGTTTGTGTGTTGCTCACGTACTCACTCCATATGTCACCCGGCTGGCTACCCAGCAGCCGCGCGCCAGATGCATCCAGCCACCAGTTGGTATGTCCATCCGTGACAACCGCCCAACCATCGGATGCCGCGACGCTCAAAGAGCGATCGGCTCGCACGTCATTACGCAGGACTTGATGCTGCAATTGCGCATCAAGCTCTCGAATCAATAGCAGATTTGTGCCTGAAGCACAGACCGCCATCGCCTCGCCCCCCCACACAACCGGCGCGAGACTGCGCGCATGAGCCAACCCCATGGCAAGGCCATAGCCCTGACGGCCGCGAAACGTCCCCTTAGCGGTCAGATCCACATTGACCGCATCGCGCACCCACATGCCACCGCCCAGATTGCGGGAGCGTTCCAGGCGTGCATCGGGGAATCGGTTATTGATGCCCAGAAAGGGCAAGCCGAAGGTGGGGCGAGAAGCAGACATGGCCAGGAGTTTTGCCCGGCCATGCCTTTGAGTCGAACCCTAGAGGGGTGCTACTTCAAAAAGAGACTAACAGTTTCATTGAGATGCTTATCTGAAAATTTTTTGAAATTAAATGCAGCACAATCTTATTACTGATCGACCGATCAAACAATAAAGTAAAAAATAGCAAATCAGCCCATATCCAAAAGCAAAAAATACCGACTTGAACATCGGCGCGGTATTTTCATCCACTGTCAGAACAACAAATACCATATAAGCGTATATAAATATAAAAAACTCTACTACCACATCTGAAATAAACCTATAACTCCCAAGATCATCGAGATAGTGACTATTCACTCCGATATATTTAAAAAAACCAATAAAACCAAAGCACCCCAACTTAACTGCAAATAACGCGGCTTGAAACGATAATGCGGCATTCGCCATATTTATTATTGTCTCACTCTTAGGAACCCCTGACGGCCCCATTAAAACCGCCCTTGCAACCAGTAGTATTGCAATTGCACTCCCAATTAACTCAATTGTTAAAGGAGCCATGTTTTCGCCAAGAATAACTTTGGCTGCATTTCCAAATAAATTAAAAGCAGCAAATGAAATCAAAATCCCAGACAAACAAAAAACGAACACAAATGTGAATCTACATGCCTTCCAAGATATGGGACTCTTCACAAATAAATTTTTAATATATTCTGTCGTAAACATCTTCCCCTCCAAAGGAAAATCTTTTTTCAAGTAGTTGCCGATCTTAATTCTGAATTGTTTCGCATCTGCTCGCGCAACGCCTTGGGCGCAGTTTCGGCAATACGCTGGGTGCGGTCCTTGTTCATTTCCCGAACCCGCTTCCACACGTCCGGCATCTTCACCACGATGGGCTGCTCTGGGTTGTCGCGGTTCCAGTCGGCCAGGCGCTCGCGCACCCGCTGTACGGCCGCCTCATCCTTTCGGAATAGCGCGTCTGCCCATTGCGCCTTGATGTCGCTGCTGGTCTGGACATAGAAGGACTTGGAGCGCTGCATGAAGCTATTGGCTTCCTGCACCTCAGCCACAGGCTTGGGCTGAAAGCCAATCGCCTTGGCAGCGGCTTCGGCCAGGGTTGTGTCGATCACCTTGTAGCCCTTGGTGTCGCGGTACATGCCGGTGACCGCCATGTCCGCGCCCTTGGCCAGGTTGCGCACGGCCGTGGGTGAGATTTCCAGCGCCGCGCCGGCCACGTCGCCACCCAGCAGTTTGCGCGCACCAGTAAAGCCGCGGCTCACCAAGTCGCCAGCAGGGCCCACGATTTCCATCAGGTCGCGCTCACGGTTGGGCTTGTTCAGGAACAGGCCGGTACCGGGAATCAGGTTGCCCATGCCCAGGCGCCCGGACACATCGACTGGCGCGCCCGGCAGGCCCGAGATACCCTGCTCCATGAAATCGGCCAGCTCCTTGCCCACCACATCGGCCATCAGCTGCTTGCGCCATTGCTTGGAACTGATGTTGTAGCCCATGAGCTGGCCCGCGCCATCGATCAAATCCTCGGCATCCTCCATGAAGGGCACGCCGCCGGCGCCGCTCATCAGCAGCAGCATGGCCAGGGCCCAGCCCACAGCGCGCTTGCCTTCTGGGCCGCCCTGGGTCCACAAGCGCTGCATCAGCTCCAGATAGCTGACGCTATAGGTTTTGAAGGTAAACAGAGTCCCGCCCACCGCGCCCCGTGCCCAGCGCGGCTTGTTGGCCTTGCTGTATTGGAACTGGGTTTCGATCACGGCATTGCGCGCAAAGCCGGCCGGATCGGCCATACCCTGCTCCCTGGCCGTGCGATAGGCCGCGATGAAGGTGCTGCGGCGGTTGAACTGCTCGGCCAGGGCGAAGGGTTGGCCCCACAGCACCTTGCCCTGCTCCCACTTGTTGGCGACATTGGCGCGCAGGTTCCCGGCCTTGGTGCCATCGCCCGAGCGCAGCATGCCGGCGCCGCGGGCCTGGGCCATCAGCTGGTGGATTTCCTGGGGGCTGACCACGCCGTCGGCTTCGGCAGACGCCAAGGCCTTGGCCAGATCGCCCTCGTACTTGAACCCCTTGGTCCCCATGTCCTTGAGCGCTCGGGCCAGTTGGGTATAGGTCTGCACGGCCTGGGCAGTACGGCGCTTGGCTCGGTTGAGCACCATGCGGTCGGCGCGGGCCAAAACCTGGGCGCGCGTGCGGCGGCCAGTGCGGCCGGCAATCTCCTCGCGCAGCAGGGCCAGCTTTTCCAAGGTGGCGCGCTGGGTGGGACTTGCTACAGATTCGGGAGCTGGTAGCGCAAGTGCTGAGCGCGGTGCAGGCAACTGCAGCTGCTGGCGCACATCGTCAGGTAAGGCATCTAGGCCACCGGGCAAGCGGCCTGCGGCAATGGCCTCCTGCAGCGCCCGGGTGCGGCCCTCGGCGTCATGGCCCAGGCTCACTTGCACCTGGGGCAACCGGCGCAGAGCACGGGCTTCACCGGTGACGCGGGCATAAGCCTCGATGAAGGCCTGGCGCGCGCCGAACTTGTCACCGGCGCCCAGCAGCGGCGCAGCAATCGCCCACGATTCCGCAATTTCGTTCGTCCACACGATGGTGGCGTGGTCGTTGGCGCTCGAAAGTGCCAGCGCATAGGCCTCGGACGGCAACAAGCGCCCCATGGCATGGTCCACGTACTGCAGCACAGTGCCCGTGAGGATGGAGCCACGGTGCTCGGCACGAATGCGAGCCAGCGCCATGCGCAGCAAAGGCTTGTCGATGTGGCCCAGGTCGTCGGCCAGCAGCGTCAGCGCGGCAGGACGGATCTGCTGGCCCGACAGCTCCATGGTCGCGCCCAGTTCCTCCAGCAGCCAGTCGGTATCGTGCTCGTTAAGCATTGCCGCCCTCCCGCCGCTGCTTCGCCAGACGTTTGGCCTCTTCGATGGCGTCAAAGTTGGCGCTGCTCTTGTCTGCCGCTTGCGCTGCAGTCGTTGTCACCGCATGGCCACGCGCCCACTGGGTGCGGTAGCTCTCGGCCTGGTTGACCAGCACGCCCACACCATGTGAGTTCTTCACCACGAAAGCCTCGTTCACGTTCGTCACGTACCACGCTGCCACCCACGGAGCCTCTTCGTGGCCGAGCCGCTTGACCAGCGCTTTCACGTTGGCGTTCACCGGTGCATTGCGAACGGGCTTGACGCCGTAGCGCTGTTCGTAGGCCAGGCTGTATGCCGACCAGGTAGCGCGGCAAGCTTCCTGCAGTGCGGTTTCTGGGGTGTTTCCAGAATCGCCATCACCCTCGCGGCCCGACGGCGAAGCAGGCGGGGATGGTTCATTGGCGGTTAAGTGACGGTTCAACTGATGATTTGGGGGCGGCATTTGCCCCTCTGGNGGGGCGGCATTTGCCGCCACAGCCGATTTACGCTTTGAGGTGCGCTTGCTCTCTGCTGGTGCCTTGCTCGGGTCAAAGCGCTTGGGGCTGACGGTGTAGCTGGTGCTGGTGTTGTGGCGGTACTCGCGGAACACGGCGCCAGCCGTCTGCAGCCAAGCCAAGGCATCGCGCACCGCGCGCTCTGAAAGGCAGGTGCGAGCTGCAATGGTCCCAACCGCAGGCCAGCACACGCCGTCGTCGTTCGCCTGATCCGCCAGAGAGATAAGCACCGCCTTCTGCGATGCGCTCATGCCTTGCAAAGGCCAGCATGCGGCCATGATGATCGTGCTCATGCCTGCACCCCGCCATCCAGCGCCAGCGCTGCCTTGTGCTTGCCCCACAGGCCGGCAATCCACTCCACGCCCTTGGGTGTGAAGCGCGCATGTGCAAAGGCATGCTCGTTGACCTGGCTCACGCCGGTCTTGATGGCAAAGCGGCCAGCCTCAATGTGGTTCTGGTACGGGGTCAGCACGCCGGCCAAGCGGTAGAGAATCTTGCAGTCCTCCAAGAAAGCGCGAAATTCCGGCTCCTTGGCCTTCAGCAGCTTCGCTACCTGGCGAAAGCCAAGGGCGCCATTGGCTGCCACGTAACGGTCCACGTAGTCCACCTTGGGCGCGGCCAGCGCCAGCTGCTCCTGTTGAGCTTCGATCTGCTCCGCCTGCTCTGCAGCCAGGCGCAAAGCCTGGGCCATGGTCTGGGGCAGCTTGGGGGCCTGCTGGGCCTCCAGCTCATGCCAGCGGCGCACAACAGCCAGGCGCAGCGTGGCGCTGTAGCCGGTCAAGAGCGTGTCTGTCAGCTCACGGGGCAGATGAAACTCTGTCTGCTGGCGGTTCATGCCGTCCAGATAGATGCCCTGAAATTTCAGGGGATCAAGTCCGAGCTCA
>NZ_CBCSIW010000036.1:0-16538 GCF_965139575.1 Comamonas aquatilis
TTGATTATTTGGCTGAGATTTTTTATTTATTCGGTATTCTCTAACTGAATATAAGTAAATAGATATCTAGGAGAATTATAATGAAGAAGATGGATGTTTCAGCTTCTTCTCTTGATGTGAATTCATCAACAGAAGATGACGATATTCCTGTGTGCATACGTGGAGCTGATGGAAGAGTCTTGAATCCATTGATTCAAGATGTTTTGGAGTGGTTAATGAGAACACCCCATGTTTATCCATTCAATCTGGAAATCAAAAAAACAAAATACAAATACGAAATAGTTAATTATCAAAAATCAATCTTTGATTTGATTTATGAGGTCAGCTTTCTTGTTGAAAGAAATATAGACATCTCTTCAGAATGCTTTGTAGAGATCAATCCCGCTGCTCTGGCAGTGCTTGAAGGAACCAAGGAGTGGCTGACAGCCAAGAATAAAAAGGTGAATGATTGGGTGATGCATCTTATTTTTGAGATGACATTCAACGAGTTCCGTATACAGTCGGATGACGATCAACTTGAGATTAAGAAGGCAGTCAACGACCTGACATTATTTTTGAATAAGAAATTGATGAAGAATGGAGGTAACAAAGTTCTTCACGGTTTTAAACGCAACTCGACGGAGTGCTATAAGCAGTTAATGCTGGTGGGTGAGCAGTCATGGAAGCTGCATAACTCGATACTCCTGATCCGTTTGGATTGGGGAGAGCCTTACAGGGTTCCGGATATGCGTGCAAAGTTTGTGTCTCAGCAAGACTATGAAACGCGCTTTAAACAGGTCAGCGCAACTCGCGAAAAAATGTTCAAAATTCTTCGCAAAATGTTCAAGGGTGATCTTGTTTTCTTTGCCTGGAAGATTGAATGTGCGCCCATCAAGGGATTGCACATTCACTGGCTCATTGGACTCAACGGAGCAAAGCATCAGGATCGCATCAAAGTGCCACGCATGATCGCGGAACAGTGGGATGAGAAGCTCGGGGCAGATGGTGCATGTACCCGCAACCCGAGCATTCGCCAAAAGCACGAAGAAGCCATCCTACGCGTGATCAACTACAGCGACCCGCTGCTGTGGCGCATTGTGGGTGGCTATGCCGACTACCTGACCAAGGTGGATTACCTGACTCGCTTCAGGGCTCCGGGCAAGATGCACAGCTTTGGCTGTACCAAACTCAAGGAAATCACCCAACCAAAAAAAGGACCCAAGCGCAGCAAGAAGATGCCCAAGCTGGATATGTTGGCTGTGCGTCGTCCGTTGAAGGAGCTCAGCGACGAGATGGGTTGGAAGGAGTACAAGGCATGAACTGGATTCATCCTCTTTACCCTCTTGACTGTCTGCATGAGCTTGGCAGTGACTTTGCGAGCTGTGTGGCCCGCACCGTTGAGACGAGAGATGCATTGGTCGGGCCTGTGGTGCTCTGTGCAATGGCTTCGGCTGTGCATGGCGTTCTTGACATCTACACACCGACGCACCGGGTGATGCCAACCAGCCTGTATGTGTCCGTGATCGCTGGTTCTGGTCTTGGCAAGTCGGCAAGTGTTAACTGCGCATACCAAGGCTTTCGTGATTTTGAAGCTGGCTGCGAAGGACGTTTTGCAGGCAAGGAAGGCTTTGATCCGAGTCAGGGCCATCCTTATCGTTTAGACGATGCTTCCGAAAGTGGGGTGATTGCGCTGTTTGGCAGTGGTGCCAAGGCGATGGCCATGGTCCTGGATGAAGGTGGAGCGCTGGCAAAACATCTCGACCTTCCTGGCATGTGCAAGCGTTACGACGGGGATGATCTGCGCTTCTTACGCAAGCACGAGATGATCCAGATACGTGACACCCGTACTACCTTCTGCATGACGGTTCAGGATGCTGTCTTTGAGCAGTTGCTCAAAGGTAAGCAGGGCGCATTGATGGTCCCTTCCGGGCTGATGCCGCGCATGCTGCTGTCGTACGCCACTAATTCCGTCCAGCACATCAGCTTTGGCAAGGCTCCGCAAAATCCCAATCTCCATCGTTTCCACGATCGTGTCCGGGAGCTGATGAATGACTACCGTGCGATCCTGCAGACTTCGGGGCAGAGGGCGCAGGTCCGCCTGTCTCCTGAGGTGGAGCAGCTTTGGCGTCAGGCTGACAAGTACTGGAAGGCATTACCTAGCGCTGATGATGCCTGGGTGGGCATGGAGCCTTTTGTGCAAAGAGCGGGTGAGCATGCCATGCGCATCGCTGCTGTTTTGCAGTGGTTCACTGCTCCTCAGCCTGTGATCGGCCAGCCCTATATGCAGTCTGCACTGACGCTGATGGACTGGCATTTGGAGCAAGCATTGATGGGGTTTGGTGAGCAGTCGGAAGCGGCTCTTCAAATGAGCTATGCCGACGAGCTTTACGCCTATATGCAGCGGAAATTCAAGGAGTTAGGGCAGGGGGCTTTTATGCGTGGGCAGTTGCTGTGCAATGGGCCTAAATGTGTACGCAGCGCCGCCAATCTGAACTTAGCTACCGATCAACTTTTACAGGAAGGCAAAGTGGTGGCGAATCCGCTCGGATCACGCAAACAGTTGATCCTCAATATGTCGCCTGAATTCGTTTCACAAGCGGTTCCCGTACAGCAGGTACCTGGACGAAAACTGACTGATTTCCTGAACGGTTCGAAATTCGGTCGGCCCTTTAGTCACTGACGCCAGCCCCGGCCTCCTGCACGCTCGCTGCGTCAGGAGGCTTTTTACTTGGGTGGCACCAGCTTCTCCCATCTTGCTTTGAAGGTGGGATCGCTCTTCCTCCATTGACCAAATTTACGAGCCAAGCCGTCTGGTTTCAGGCCCCCATCATAGGTAATGAGTCGTTGCAACTGGGGGTGCTTTCTTTTCCCTACGTAATTACTTAGATAGTTCTGCAGTATCAAGCCAAGCTCATCGTCATATTTGTGGAAGAAGTCTTTGGCAGATGAGTGTGTACCGCCAGCATTGGATTCCAAGAACTCGGAAAAAAGAGACATCAGGATGTCTTCGCCGATAACTCTAGCCTTGCCGCCTTTGGAAGCCCTGTCACGCAGAGCATCGGGGTTCACCGGGATTCCACGCGGGGCTCCTAGCATCTGATGCAGACGATAGCAATGTAGTTGCAGGGGGAAAAAGTGTGGGACGACGTAGTTTAGGAATGGGTTGGATTGCAGATTTTTAGAAGTCAGAATGAAAGAAATAAATTCAGCGTTGCCAACAGGGTGTGTTAGCTTATATGGTTTTATTTTGTACAGGCAAAACACTACCCAATCATGAACTTCGGAGCTCGCAACAAGTAAGTCTCTATAGGCTTGGAGGAGGCTGTTCTCAGAATCTTGGGTGTGCTCAGGTCGATTCAGTGCTTTTAAGAGCAGCGATGTTGAATCAGGTATCGAATTTCCCCAAAAGGCTTTGACGAGCTTGCTATGTTTTTTTTCCACATAGCTCGCTAAGTCTGCCGCCATCATCCAGATAGATTCGAGTTTTTTATCGAGAAATAGATGGTTATGAAACATGGCCGAAACCATGAGGCTTGTTGGACCCGGCATCAATTTCTTGTCTACCAGCAAGTCGTTGGTCGTCGCCTTAATTTGTTCAGCCAGCTTGTGCTCTTCAAGCAGGTGGCGAAAGTGCAATATGGTGCTCTCGTCGGGCGTTGGACTGTTCGAAGCCAAGCCTGCAAAATCCCGAAGTAGTGGCATTTCATGCAACGCCTCTTCCATGGCATGCTCACTGAGCGTGAACCATTGCTGCATGAAGTGAATGCGCAGCAGCATCTCAACAGGAAACGGATGACGGCCTTGATGCTCTGCTAGCGCGTAGGGGGCAATCAGCTCGACCAGCTCCTTCCAGGGAATTACCTGCTGCATTCGCTCTAGGAACTCACGCTTACGGGTCTTCTTGGTAGATAGGTTCAAGCTGAGATCAAATTGCTGCATAGGCTTGGATGCTGCCGCACCCGGCACGCATGTGCAAGCACAAGTGTTACTAATTTATGCAGAGGTTCCTTTACACTCTGACACAGAGAAGTATTTCGTAATCAATCAGCACTTTGCCCTCCAAATTTGGTGAGGCGAAAGCGTGAATTCTCTTCGATACGAAGAAGGATTGCATCAAGGGAAGAGTCGCTTGTCTATCAATATAAGCCCGCAATGCATGGAGACGATGGGAGCTCCTCCTGCAAGTGCGTGGGTACGTTTGCTGCGTAGCTACGGACCGACGCCACAAAATCTGACCCTATTTGACGAGTATGTGGCAGCCGCTGTCGACCGGGCCAAGGTTGAGCCGATCAAGCTTGCTACGCCGCTGCTCGAGGCCATGGTCTCGCACGTAGAATCCAAGGCCCCGGGCTCCATGCTGATCGCTGGCACCGCGGGGGACGGCAAGACGTATCACTGCCGAGCCTTGTGGACTCGCTTGGGCGGCGAGCCCAAAGCTTGGGCTGCCAAGGGCAATGTGAAGGAGCTGCAGCTGGCTGATGGCCGCTTGGCCGTCTTCATCAAAGACCTCTCCGAATTCCGGGGCGAGTCGAGCGACCTGCCACTGTTGCGCCTCGAAAAGTCTGTCCTTGAGGGTGACGACTCCGAGATCGTGATTCTGGCGGCCAATCATGGACAGGTATTAGATCGACTGCGTGACCTGGGCGAGCGGCATGGCGGACGGCATCCCCTGAGAACGCCCTTGCAAGAGTGTTTCCTGCAAGCGGGACCAGCCCCCGATCGCCTGGCGGTGTTCGACCTCAGTCGCACGACCACCCGCAAGACTTTTGAAGAGGTCGCAAAGGCGGTAGCAGGACATCCTCAGTGGAGCAACTGCTCCAGCTGCACCCTCAATGCTGACGGGAGGATCTGCCCAATCGACGAGAACCGCCGCCGATTGCTCGGCGAGGCCGATGGTGGCCAGCTCGCGGGTCGCCTGGGCGATCTGCTGGAGATCGCGCGCCTTAACGGATTACATCTGCCCGTGCGGGACCTGCTCGCGCTGTGCTCGAACATGGTCCTCGGGTACGCCGATGCCAAAGAGGCCAAGGAGAACCTGATGACTTGCGCGGATGTGGCGCAGATCCAAGAGGCGGGCCACGTCAGCAAGGCCTGCATCTATGCCAACGCATTCGGGGCGAACCTTCCAAAGCGCAGGGCGTTCGACGGCCCGGTCTTCAAGGCCATGGCGGCCTTTGGCGTAGGAGAGGAGACCACGAACGGAGCCGATGGCCTGCTCGTCTACGGCAAGGACGACGCTCGGCTGCAGGCCGATTTCGCGCGCTTGGTGGCGAGCGATCCCATCTATGGCGCGACGCCGGATTATCTCGCCGCCCAGGACGATTACCTGGAGGGGTACGAGGGGGCGAGGCTCGAAGTGGGAGCTGCGGCCTTCATGGAGATGCTCGAGGACCAGCGCCGGCGGCTCTACTTCACGCTGCCGGACGATGAGCCTAGCTACTTGCGCTGGGCCATGACGGTCTACCGCTTCGCTGGCGACTACCTTGGGATCATCAGCACGCTTGCGAAGAAGACCCAAGTCAACGAGGCGGTCCGGGCGCGGATTGCCAAAGGCCTCAACCGCGTGATGACGGGCTTACTGCTTGAGAACGCTGACCGCATCTTCATCGCCAGCTCCGGCGGCTTTACCCAGAGCCGCGTGAGTGTGCTTTGCGACCACGAGACCACGGCCCGGCGGCAGCAAGGTACGGGCATGGCCATTAAGCTCAACCCCATGACGGGCCGGCCCTTCTTGGAAGTCCAGCTCGCGGCGGGCGAGACGAACAAAGTGGACTTCGATCTCACGCCAATCCGCCACGAGTTTCTCTCCCGGGTCGCGGAGGGCGCCCTTCCGGCAAGCTTCTCTAACGAGTGCCTTGAAGACCTGCTGGCCTTTAAGGCGAAGCTTCTGCGCAAGGCGGAGATCGTCCGCCGCAATGGGGTCAGGGACGACGACGAAGTGGGCGGAGAGGACTCTGCCATAACGCTCGACTTCATCGATATCGAACCGGGCGGGCGCGGATTGGTACGCCCCGTGACTGTGAGGGCTCCGGCATGAGCGCCATCTTCAAGCGGCCCTTCATCAAGGGCGTCGACTTTTGCGTCGACGAGAACATCTGGGGCCACCGCCTCTACGACGAGCAGCTTCCGCATTTGACGGTCCTCGAATTCCTGGGCGTCCTGGGTTCTAACCTGGACAAGCCGTTACGCCCCCACGCAGGGATGGACGGCGCCATCAAGTTCAAACCGCAGCGGCAAATGCGCCTACGCGGGTTGCTTTTCAACAATCCCTACGCGGAGTCCATCGCGGAGAGCAAGCTCTCCGACGACGAGAAGTGGCGTCAGTGGTTCGATAAGTTCGAGCAGGGTAAGACCGGCAACGGTGACTCGGCCGCTGACGTGGCATACCTGCGTCAGTCCTTCACCAGCTTCGACGACTTCGCCAAGGCGATCGAGCTGCTGCGATCTTCGGCCTTCGAGGATCGCAGCAACAAGCGCTGGAGCTCGAAGTTCGTGTTCCCATTCGGCCCCGATGCGCTCTTCGAAGACTTGAAGATCGACGCGAAGGGCGGCATGAGCAACGACCGGCGCTTCTTCGCGCGCACCGGCGAGCTCCTCTACTTGATGCTGACCCGCGCCAAGAAAGGCGCCGAGCTCGGGGACATCTTGGCCGAGCGCCTTTTCGATCGCTCTGCGCCTATGAACCGGCTGGCCCACGCGTTGCAAGGTGATCCTCAGCTTCCCGATGAAGCCCGTGTGTCGGGCTACCTACCCGAAGTCACCAACCCGCGCTTCGACTTCCTCTGCGAGGACTGGCTGGCGATCTTATCTAGGGAGATGCCGGTTTATGACGCTTTGGAGCATCTTATCGCCATCACGGGCCTGCACATGCTCCTTTACTTCCTCGAGCGCGCGAAGCGCGTCGCCGGGGATGACGAGCCGGTCGAGTTCGTGTGCGAAATCGTCTCCAAGGATGGCCGGAAGGTGCGGGCCCTGTCCAGCGACAGCTATTTGCAGAACCAGGGCTGTCCCGAAAAGGCGATCCGGGCGTACATCGAGTCGATCCGCCGCGAGAAGGCGTGGTTAGACGCGGACTCGGCCGAATTCCCGGATGCCGTGCGTGTGAAGCTCTTGCGCGAGGCCTGCCAATGGCCGCCGACCGATGACAAAGATGAGGAGGGCCTGGCGAACCGCAAGCCTGATGAGTTGGTAGCCAGGCTCGTCGACGATGCGCTTCCTCGGCACGGCCAGCATGTGGGCAAAATCCATGCGGCCTGGTCACGAGCCATCGGCCTGAGCTCGCGCCGGCTCTCGCGACGCTATCGCTATGCGCCCAACGACCGGCTGCTCAAATCGATCGTTATCGCGCTCGTCGGCGAGCGCATGCAGTTCGACGAGTTTCTGGCTGCGGCCAAGAGCCGTTACGGCCTGGTGATCGGACACATCGAAGGCGCGCGCCTGGTGGAGTCCAAATCCATCGACCAATCGGAGCTCGATGAAAACCGCGGCAACCTGGAGGCCCGTCTTGTCGGGCTAGGCCTGGTACGTCGGCTCTCCGACTCCTGTTCTTTTGTTGAAAACCCGTTCGCGTCTGGGGTGGAGGCTGCATGCTGACCGATCGCATCATCGGGCGCGTCGGCGCAGACATCCTCGCCAAGCGCCTCTCAAAACCCGCCCAGCCGGACGATCCGGTCGCGCTGTTCCGGCTCGACATGCTTTCGTTCAGCCAGGTCGCCGCGGTTGCGCGCGCCGTCATGGGCAGCGCGGAGCTCTCCGCCCGGATGGATCTGATGATCCCCGAGGCCCTTGTGGAAGGGCAAGGCCTGCCGTCGGAGATCTTGATCCCGGAGAACGCCGGCTATGTGCGCAACAACGCCATCACCGACAAGGAGGCCATCCTCACCGCCAGCGGTAGCGAGCACAACCTCTCGGACACGCTCAAGCACGTCACTCCGATCGGCTCCAAGGAAATGCGCGCCGAGGCGCAGCCTTGGGTGGATGCGGCTCTGCTGACTGGCGGTCTCTCGCCAGTGGCTGAAGATCGCGCGGTCTTCCAGGCGGCCCTTGGCGGCCTGCTCAACTCCACCCAGCTCTCCCTCGTGCAGCTCGGCGAGTTTTGCTCAGACATCGTCGAGGCCATCGCCACTCGCGGCCTGCCGATTCGCGACGCGGTGGGCTATGCGCTTCCGCGGGCGGGGCTGCCTAGGGACAGTGGATATTTCTCCAACCCCAGGACCTTCGCAACCGCGCGCGGTCCTTGGCAGAAGGCGTTTGGAAAGCTCTTCGACCAGCGCGCTCCGCTGTTAAAGAAGTTGCGCCAAAACGGCCAGCCTCTGGATCCGGCTGAACTCGTCGAGCGAATCGACGCCAACTCTGCCGAGATCGCCGAAGGCGCGCGCCTCGCTCTTTTAGCTTTCGTCGCTGCGTCGGCGGGCGACCAAGAGGCCTCCACCGCGCTCGCCCAATTTGAGTGGGAGTCCGAAGGCGTTTATTTGGCCTTCGACAAACCCAAGGAAAAGGTGCAGCGCTTGGCGGAAACGACGCTGCTCTTCTTCGCGCACGATTGCGACGAAGTGGATGCTCTGTCGGCGGAGGGTCGCAAGCTCCTCGAAGATTTGAAGTCGCGCGAGCGCCGCTCCGAGTTCATCCCCGAGGACGAGGAATTCTTCGCCTCACACCGCCGTTTCCTCGAGCGCGACACCAAGCTCATGGCGCGCTGGGAAAAGGCGTTGTTCGGCAAGCCGATTGAATGCAGCGACTTCTTCGATGGCTTCGCGCGGGTAGTCAACAACCTGCACGCCGGCATTGAGGACGCCAGCGGCGAGAGGCTCCTGCGCTTCACCGTCAACAAGGGCCGGACGGAGTGGCGCGAGCGTTTTAACCACGACGTCGGCTGCTTCTTCTCGGCCATGTATCGCGGACTGCCCGGGCTGATGGGCTCGAAGGTCGATTGGAAGGTCACGGGCATGAGGTCGGCAGATCTCCCTGATCCGTTATTCGATTTCGAGAATTTCATCGCCAAAGAGCGCGAGATCGCCGAGAGCCGCAAGAAGAAGTTCAAGTCCGTCACGGGGCTCGGGCGCGCGGCTATGCAGATCAAGTTTGATGTAGAGCTGCTTAAGGTCGTAGGAGGCGTTGAAACGAAGATCAACAAGACTCAGCTCGTGTGGATCTACAAGCCCACTTCGATCGGGCTGTCGATGGTCGCGGACATGCGCCGGCTCATGGAGAAAGGCGCCGTCGGCTGCACTGAAATCCATCGCCGCTTGGTGAGCAAGAAGGGCGGCGTGCAAAACGTGTCCCTTCTTGACACAGGCTCCCTTGAGGCGACCTATTCCACCGACGCGGGGTCGCTGGTGCCGGCTACGAACAAGTTCCGGAGCTTGCGACAGCTCATCAAGGATCGGATCAAAGAACTTGCAGACGATGGCCGGTTGACCAAACTGCAACGCTACGAGGTCAGGGGCGCGTGGGACGCTTTCGAGGCGGACTACATCAAGGCGATGGAGGACTTCATCGGCTTCGGCCTACATGGTGAAGCCGTCATGCGGCAGGCCGAGTCCTTCAGTGCGCTGCTCACCACCCTCATGGCCCAAGCCCGCGGTGACATTTGCCGCTCGAAGCTTGTCTCCGAAGTCCTCTCGGTGGGCACTGCCCGCGTGGCTGGCGACAACCCCTCGCTGGTCATTCCGCCTTGGCACCCGGAGCGCATGAAGGCGCTGGCGGTGAAGACCCGCCGGGTGGCCGGTTTTGCCACCCATTTGCTCTCCAGCGGTAGCATCCTCTACGGGGACCGCGAGATCTTCATGCGCGAGCTCGCTGACGAGATCGCCCATCCGTTCTATCCTGAGATCGCGGTCATGAACACGGGCAACGCGCCCAAGCTCGTGAGCGAGAGCAGCACGGTCAACGGTTACAGCCTCTTCGAGGCGCCCATCCGCGGCGAAGAAGACGCCATGACGGACGTGGATCCGACCGCCGCGGCCAAGCAGGCGCGCGAGCTCTTGGAGCGCTATGTCGGCTTGCAGCCGCATGAAGCCTCAAACCTCAGCGTCGTGCTCTACAATGCCGACGCGGCCGAGCTGCCGCTGGCTACTGTGCGCGAGCTCTCCTCGATCCAGGAGGACGGGAAGCTCCAATGCAGCGTGTCGGTGCGCCACGCCGACCAGGCGAAGCTTCGCAGCGTCTACGGCGAGCTGGTCAACAAGGCCGGTGACGACCCGGATCTGCCCGTGGTCAGCGAGACAAGCGACAACTTCATCTCGAAGCTGCGAATCGCCGTCGCGCCGATCTCGTCGACCCCGGGCGAAAGCGCTCAGGGCTTTAAGCCCTTCGACGTAGCCTTCCTGCACGACGTGGTCGCGCGCTCGGCCAAGGAAGAGTGGCTGGAAGTCCCTTGGACAAATGATCGCCCTAACTTCGATCACGCTCCCTCGCGTTGGTCCTATCGCAGCGTGTCGGGTGAGGACGAGCTCAAGTCGACAACGTTTCTAGCTTGCCCGTGGCAGACGGCTTCGGGCTGGGCCTATGTCACCGCGGTGGCAGCCGTCTGCAATTCAAAGGATGCAGAGCCGGACAAGCGATTCCTTCCCGCGCGGCGCATCTCCCTGCAAAGCCAAGAGTTGGCGGACTTGATCAAAGACGCCCACAACTTGGCCGAATGGGTCGCAACCTACGACGAGCTGCTCGACAAGCGCCAGCTCCAGCACAACAAGATCACAGTCGTTCGCTACCGTCGCGGCTCCACCAATGGCCGCAACATGATCGTGAGTTCGACCTCCGAGCTGCGCCTTCTCGGTGTGCTGGTGCGCCGCCGCCTCGATGAGTTGAAGCTCCCGCTCATGCCGGACGAGGTCGGTGCCGCCGCTGACAAGGCCAAGCGCGATGCGCTCTCGGTTTCTGGCGACATCGTGCTGCGGGCCGCCAAGCGCGGAGTCTCCGCGGGCGAAATGATCGGCTTGGTCCTCAGCCGCCATCTCTTGGCCGAGGAGTTCAAGGCGCAGGCGGGAAGTGGCCAGGTACTGACCGCCTACTTCTTGCTCGACGACTACGCGAGCTGGCTCTCTCAACCCGAAAGCCGCATCGCTGACATCCTCGCCATCAATGTCGAGGAGAAGGACGAGGGCATCCGCGTCATCATTTCAATCGTCGAGTCGAAATACGTCGGAGCCGATGGCCTGGCGGCAGCCCGTCGCGGCTCGAAGGACCAACTGCTGCAGACGTTAGACAAATTCCGGGAGGCCCTGTTTGGTGACCCAGGTCGGCTAGACCGCGACGTGTGGCTCGCCCGCCTGGCCGACATGCTCATTGACGCGGAGATTCCGCCTGGCATGACGGGCCTCATGGAGCGCGCCCGCTCGAAGCTTCGCGAAGGCGAAGTGGAGATCTCGCTGCGCGGCTATTCCCACATCTACGTCCACACCTCGGACGCCGGCTCTGGGTCGGCCTCCGAGCAATTGCTCCTGTTGGACGAGAGCGGTGTCAAGGCCTGGCAAGAGGTCTTCGACCGGGACAACCTGCGCAAGCTCGTCGAGGCCTACGCGAAGGATTCTGGAAGCCTGCAAGCGCGGGCCGGCCTCGGGCCCCACGAGCCGTGGTCGAGACACAGCTTCAAGAAGCCAGCCCCTCGTGTGCAATGGCTCGCGGCCATGGGTCAGCTTGCCAATGGCGCTGTCGATGCCGCCATCGAAACGACGGCGGAAGTCCCCCCAGTTCCGGGGGCGCCCAGCGCCCAGGCGCAAGAGTCTTCGGCTCCTGTGCAAAGCCTGGCTCAACCCGTTGTCGAGACGTCGGCGTCGGCCCCTATCCCCGCAGTCGCCTCGGCCGCGAATCCTGGCTCTGCTTTGGCCGAGCTCGTTGCCTCCAAGTTCGCTGGCGGCGCGCAGTCCGACGTCGAGCGGGAGGAGTGGGCCCACGAAATTACCAAGAAGCTCCAAGCTGCTCTTAACAGCTACGGGCTTCAGGCCAAAACCCTTGGGACGCGGTTGACGCCCAATGGTTGCTTGGTACGCTTGGCCGGATCCGACAAGCTACGCGTCGAGGACATTGAAAACAAGCGGACGCAGCTCCTGACCACTCACGCGATCAACCTCGTTACGGTCCAGCCTAAGCCCGGCGAGATCGTGGTGACGATTGCAGGATCCAAGCGCCAGGCCGTGTCGCTCTGGGAGTTGTGGTCACGCCGTGAGCCCAACCGCAATGTCGCCGGCATCAACACGTCTTTCCTCCTGGGCCTGCAAGAGATCAGCGGAGCGCTGCTGTATCTGAATCTTGGGGCCGAGTTCGGCGGGCTTTCGTCCCACGACCCGCATTCGCTTGTGGCCGGTGCGACCGGCAGCGGAAAGTCGGTGCTAATCCAAGCCCTAATCTTAGACATCGCCGCAACGAACCCGAAGGATTTGGCGCAGCTCATCTTGATTGATCCCAAGATGGGCGTCGACTATGCACCGTTGGCCGACTTGCCGCACATGCGCGACGAGATAATCACGACCAAAGAGAAGGCGAGCGAAGTGCTCGATACGCTGGTTCAGGAGATGGAAGATCGTTACCGAGCCTTCGTGAAGGCTCGTGCGCGTGACCTGCCCACCTACAACTCCAAGGTCTCGCCCGAGGAGCGCCTTCCCATGGTCTTCCTGATCCATGACGAGTTCGCGGACTGGATGCTGGACGACGCCTACAAGGGTGCGGTGGGGGCGGCCGTACAGCGACTTGGCGTGAAGGCGCGCGCGGCCGGCATCCATCTGATCTTCGCGGCCCAGCGCCCCGACAAGGACGTGATGCCGATGCAGCTTCGCGAGAACCTGGGCAACCGGTTGATCTTGAAGGTGTCCAGCGAGGCGACATCCAAGATTGCGCTGGATCGGCCAGGCGCCGAGCTGTTGCTGGGCCGAGGACATCTGGCTGCCAAGCTCAACGGCGAGCAGGGGCTGGTCTTCGCACAGGCCCCGTTCCTGTCCGACCAGGATATTGAAGCCGCAGTTGCGGCCATTAATAGAGACAATGTTTCGCCGACTTAAGTGCGAGCTACGATTCCAGAACTAGGGGAGGAATATGAACATCAAGCAGCATAACTGGGCGATCACCAAGCTGGTCGCCGACCGTCCGAGCATCAATCTGAATCCGACTTGGCAGCGAGGCGCTGCGTGGAAAGATCCAAGGAAGGTTCTGCTGATCGACTCGATTCTTCGGGGGATGGACATCCCGAAGGTCTATCTGCGAAAGTTGCCTGCCAACGGAGCTCACAAGCACGATGCCGTAGACGGTCAGCAGCGGATTCGCGCAATTTGGGAGTTCAGGGCAGGCGCGTTTTCCCTTAACTATCCCGACCCGCTCCCGGCGATTGGCGGGCATGCGATCCATGGATTGAAGTTCTCTCAGCTCCATAGGAGTCTGCGAGATCAGTTCGATGCCTTCCAGGTCAGCGTCGCCGAGATCACGACAGCAGACAACGACGAGATCACGAATCTCTTCGCTCGGCTGCAGCTTGGCGTCGCCTTGAACCCCGCGGAACTCCGCAATGCGATGTTGGCGCCGGCGCGGCACATCATCGACTCGATCGCAACGGGTCATTCGTTCTTCGATGCCACCAAGATCCCGAACACTCGCTACAAGCGTCAGGACTATGTCGCCCATGTCTTCGCAATGGCAGCCTACAAAGGCCAAAGGAATATCAAGGCACCAGATCTCAAGAAGATGATTCTTGAATTCGGTCCCCAGCAGGCTCCTGATCTCTTGGCCTTTTCTTCGGCAGTAAACGACGCTTTGACCGTGCTAGAAGAGATGGACGCTCAGCTGACGCGCAAGATTACGCAAAAGTGGCTCTTTGTTGATCTGGTCTGGCTGATCGTTCAACAGCAGACGGCTGGCATTGAAGTCAACGCGGACGATTTGGCTGAGAGCTTCATGGAGTTCGATGACTTGCGTAGAAAATACACGAGCAAGCCAGAAGACTTGTTGCAGGCAGAAGGGACGGCTAAGCAGCTTCGCCTCAACAAGGCCTTGTATGACTACATCATGGCCTTCCGTGCACAGGGCGCAATGCATGGCAACTTGAAGACTCGGAACACTTCGCTTCGAGCCTACTGTCTATAAGGGGGCGACATGGCATTTGATCCAACGAGAATTCCCGATGCTCTTCGGAAAGCCTACGGGACTGGACGTTGTGCTGTGCTGGTCGGCGCAGGCGCTTCAAAAGGTGCGGGCCTTCCCCTGTGGGGCGAGTTGCTGACCAAGATGATCGAGACGGCTGTCGCGCATGGATTGATCAATCAGGCGAAAGAAGCTGAATATCGAGCGCTGGCTACTCGGACAGAAAAATTTTTAATGGTGGCCTCCGGCTTGAAAGGCGATCTGGGAAGCCACTTCGATCAGTTCATCGAGGAGACGTTCATCGCTCCCAAGCCAGCGCCTACGGCTTTGCATGAGGCTTTGGTGGCCTTAGACAAGCTCCAATTTGTCTTAACGACCAATTACGACACTTTGCTTGAGCGAGCCTTCCGGAGGCGTGACGATGATGTCTCCGTTTGTTCGTTCACTGATGCGGGCGAAGTTCAGCGCCGTTTGTCCAGGCGCGAGTTCTTCATTCTCAAAGCGCACGGGGATGCGACCAAGTTGGGCAATAAGATCGTCTTGACGGACCAGGACTATCGGAACTTGCTCTTCGGGCAGCGGGCGTATCAGAGCCTGCTTTCCGCCATGTTTACGATGTTCACAATTGTCTTCGTCGGCGCATCGATGACTGATCCTGAGATCTCGCTACTGCTGAGCTACATCGCGGACTCTTTTTCTCCTAACGCAGGGCCAACTCACTACGCTTTGATGGCGGCCGAAGATGTAACTCAGATTGAAAAGGATCGCTGGTTTAAGGATTTCAAAATCCAGTTGATCACTGTCAGCAAGCAAGACAATTATGCGGAGCTCACCGAGTTTCTGCGCGAACTCGGAGCCCCTTCCGCCGTCGTTCCGGTGGCCGCACATTAGGAGTCAGATTTTGACTACTGCTGGTAGCCTGACTCAAAAGCTGCACGAGTTCGTAATGGGGCAGCCATGCGCTCAAGAGCGACATGACCCATTTGTGATCGCGGAGGAGACCTCGGAACGCGGAAGCATGATTTTTGGCTACGTCAGGACTAGTTCTTACCAGATGGACGGTTGTGGCGGACGGACCGATGTCCATGACGTGTTCTCACTGCTGTGGGCATGTGTCATGCGTGCGACGGGCGCAGCATCTCCGATTTTGCTTAGCGAAGAAGGCTTTGCAGGTATTGAGGAGGAGATTTACGCCAGGTGGTTGGTCTTTGAGCAGATTGGTGAGTTCAATGATGGAAGCTCAGCGAAGCAGCGGCTGCTAGCGCATGCAGCGCATGCCTTTCATGTTCTTGACAATGTAATTGGCTGGGAGCGCATCAAGTATCCAGATGCGGCTTGGAAAGATCAGCATGGGGAGGCAGACGACATTGTTGCGTCGCTGAACGCCGCGGGCGAGTTCAAGGATTTTGGCGAGATGGCAGGCAGAAGAGAGTGCCCTGACTGGCTTTACGCGAAGTCCCATAAAGGGCGGATCAGCGTTGTTGTCCTCCCCGCCGAATGCATGTTTGCTTTGCGTGGGGCTCTTCTCGCCTATAGACCGAGCTCAACTGAGGGGCGAGCTCGAACATCAATTCTTGCCAGTGGATTGAAGAATGCGATTTCGAAGAATGTCGTGTCGACTGGTCTTAAATACGTTCGGGCAATTGAGGATGATGAGTATCAGCTTCCGTGGCGGGGGCTTGATGTTTCTCCCCTTGATCCAGTAATCATCGCTATCCCCTTGGAGTCTCATTGTGTGTTCCTAGGCGCACAAACTCTCGTGGCGGTGGAGAGCGAGTGCGGCCTTCGGCAATTTGAGGCTGAGCGAACCAAGTTTCTTGAGCGTCGAGCTAAAGAGAATGCAGTTTTCGCTGCGGATTACCTGTTTCAGTGGCCGCAGAAGTTCGACGGCTCGAAGTTTGAAGACCTGATCTATGCGCTCCTCGAAAGAGAGCCGGGGGTGATGTGGGTCAGACAGGCCAGTCCGACAAATGAGCGGGATGGCGGAAGAGACTTCATCGTGCGTTGGGTGGTTCCTGTCGGAGATGGGGCAGCAGACTCGAGTTTTTTGGAAGCTGGAGTTCCGACGCCTGCAAAGGCACTGAACGTTGTTGTCCAGGTGAAGGCGATAAATCCTTCTGTTGGGAAATCGAAGGTTCAAGACATCCGGGACACAGTCGAGCGCCATGAGGCCAATGGATATTTCCTGATTGCTTTCCCCCAGCCAGCAAGCTCCCTTGTTGAGCATTTGGTCGCGTTGGGAAAGCGTGGCGTTTGGACCAATTGGTGGGACCGAGCCCAAATTGAGACTCGGCTCCGAAAGCATGTGGACCTCATCGCTAGGTTCGCCGATCTAGTCAAGGTATGTTAATTTCCACGCAAANCTGACCCGCNGGGGATGCGGACAAAAACTTGGACTACCAGGAGGTAGTTCATGTACTCATACGCAGACAGGATTCGTGCAGTTGAGCTTTATATCAAGCTTGGCTTGCGTGTCAGAGCCACGATTCGCC
>NZ_CBCSIW010000037.1:0-13480 GCF_965139575.1 Comamonas aquatilis
GGCGCTGTAGCCGGTCAAGAGCGTGTCTGTCAGCTCACGGGGCAGATGAAACTCTGTCTGCTGGCGGTTCATGCCGTCCAGATAGATGCCCTGAAATTTCAGGGGATCAAGTCCGAGCTCAGCAAGCATCTTGCGGATGTCGGCAACAACGTTGTCATGGCGCTTGCCAGTCAGATCCGCAACCTCGCGGCTGCTCATCGTCAGCGGTATGGCCGCTGGCGCCATCAAAGTCACGCTCATCGGCCACGCCCTCCGAATTCGCGGCCCGGAAATGGCACTGCCATTTGTTCCCGAATGTCCATAGCATTGGCCTCATGAAATGCTTTTTCCGCAACCATCAGCGTGTACGTCTTGCTGTGAGCCCAGGAGTACACGCAATCACGCAAGGCAGCGGAGCTGTCCTGTTTGCGGGCAGCAGCCTTTTGGCGGAAAAGCTCCGCCGTATGGGTGTCAATCCAAGTCTTGATGGGGAAATCCAGCTTCCCGAAGGAACCAGCAATGCCGCGGGCAAACATGGGCGTGTGATCCACAACGTCCACTTGCTCCGCTGCGTGATCCAAGACCTCCTGGGCGTCCTCCGGGGAAAGCCCCTTGAGGGCATTCATCACAGCGCCAAGGGCCGCGTTCTGGGCCTTGGACAGGTGCGAGAGTTGTTTGATGCGGGTATTGGAGTCAGCCATGTGTGACCTCCTCGTGCAGGTTCTCCGCGCACTCCGCTTTATGAACGGTATGGCGATAGAAGTTGTTAAACAGGTGCCACAGCGGAGAACCCACTGGGTAGCGATTGGCCAAAGCCAAGGAGATTTGGTTTTGCGCAGCGTGCTGCGCCTGGGTGCCCACCGCCTCCCGGGGCAGAATGGAAGCTCCTACACAACCATTCCCGGGAGGGGCAGACATGAACGAAAAATTAGTACTCGACGAACTACGCACAATCAAACTGATGTGTGTAGCCAACTTCATCGAGCTGCAGGAAATCAGGCGCAAGCTGGACATTGCAGAAGCAGGCCGCGACGACAGATACGAATACGCCAACCACACGAAAGAGCATGTGAAGGCTCTATCCGACAAGATCCACGGGCTACTCAAGGACGATCTCCACCATCTTTGGGAGAGCACGCTGGGTCAAAGCTGAACTTTTGCTCATCCAATCGGCGTCGGACGCGGGCCAACAAAATCTGGGCCTCGTCCAGTACATACCCAGCCTCAAAGAACGACAGCCCATCAAGCAAGGCCAATACGGCCTGTGCCTTGGCCTTAATCTCTGGCGGGGTGATTAGTTGCTTATGCATTGCCCACCTCCTTGGTCGGGGTGGAGGGCTGCGCCAGCTCGGGCAGAGGCTTGTTTGAGTAGATGTGATCGAAGGTCAGTTCCAACCCAAGATTGGCCGCAAAAGAAATCAGCCTGCGGGCGACTTCTGGCGTTACGGTCTGCCCCTTTTCATAGTGACCGATGTTTCCTTGGGTGCATCCAAGGCCATCGGCCAACGCCTGTTGGGTCAAGCCCAAGCGCTCTCGGATCGATTTGAGGTTGTGCATCCCTCAATTATGAGTCCGACTGATAACTAAATCAACAGTCTGACTGTTTTGAATTAATGAGCCCCACTAATACCCTCGTCTGCCTATGCCAGCACTCCCATTGACTCCAGAGCAGAAAGCAGACGCTGCGCGCCTGAAACAACTGTTCCAGCGTTGGAAGGCTGATAGGCGCGCTCAAGGGTTGCAGTCCAGCCAGGACACATTTAGCGACCAAGTAGGGTTTGGCCAGAGCGCGGTCAGCCAATATCTCAATGGCAAGATCCCACTGAATCCTGCCGCCGCCGCGAAATTCAGCAAAGCGCTTGGCTGCCAGATCAGCGATTTCAGCACCACCATTGCTGCCGTTGCGAGTGAAATCGGTGATGCCGCTCTTCAGCCTGGTCATGAGGCCAACCGAGCTGGCGGCATGGACATGACGGAACTATCAAAACTGGAAATGCAGTTAGTTCTGATGTTCCGCGAGCTGCCCAGTCAGGCAAAAGATGAAGTGATCAGCTTGACCAATCAGCTGCGCAACTCCGTAAAACCGGCGAGGTCTGCAGCCAACCCCTACCCCGGCATACCTGCTCCTAAGCAAAAACCAGCGCCAGCACCAAGGGTCAGCCACAAGAAGACCGAAAGCGCAGAGCACTGAACTGCATCAGCCTACCGCGCGGCCTTGTCCAAGAATGTGATCAGGGATCTGGTCAAACTTGTAAACAGGGACCAAGACGCTGCAGCGGTTTTTGATCAGCGCGCCCAAGGCAACCATATCCTCCAGCTGCTCGGCGGTCAGATTGTCGGCCATTTTTGCCACCATCGCTGCATAAACCTCCGGCACATAACGCACACGAGGGTGCTTGCCCTGGTATGCCTCAATCTGGTCTAGCAACTCTTTCGCGTCCATTCTCTCTCTCCTGTTGTGATCGAACGGGCCTGCATTGGCCCCTCATCAAGTCTTGAGCCGTCACCTGCTTGAACGGCTCTCCAAACAGCAACGAATGAGCGCATGCGCAATACATCGTTGCCAGTTCGCCCAGCTGCCGTGCAGTGGGGCAACTAGCCCCTGTCTCCCATTTCGACACAGCCTGACGAGTCACACCCAAGGTGTGAGCCATGAAGTCCTGCGATAGCTTGGCGGCAACGCGCGCCCTTTTAAGGCGACTTCCAAGCAGCTTGTTTGAATCAGTATTCATGAGCGTTACTGGTTTTTTATACAGTATTGCACAGTGCCTTGCGCGCTGCAACTGCAACTTTCAGTTGCGCAACGCACAGTTGCGCAACCCTGGGTTGCGCTAATCAAAAGCTGTTTGTAAACAACAACTTGATCGTGAAAGGAAAAATATCCACTCAATTAATTAGTCCGACTGTTGTGTTTTTTATAATTCCGACTAATAATTTGTCCATCGCAGCAACAACCGCTGCAATGGGTGCCAAGTGATCGAGCTAGCTCCCAGGTTCATGCTCATGCAGCAGCACGGCTGGATAAACACAGGGCACCGCGGGCGGCAGCGGGATACAAAAGGTCGTCGTGCGCTGTAGTCAGTACTGCTCTGCCCCCGGATGGGATCGGCAACAGGAACATCAAAGGTCACGCGAAGTCCAGACCCTGGGGCTAAGTACGGGGGTGAGGCGCAGGCGCGCCAAGAAAAGAAACGTGCCATGCCGGTTGGAATCCCGGCACAAACCAGAGCGTCTTAATTTAGGGCGCTGCGGTTTGACCACCACCAAAGGAAAACACCGTGAAACAAGCGCTGTATGAAAACCAAGCTCAGCATGACCCGGCTCCAGTCCCTAAAGCCACCCAAGTTGAGGAAGCCCTGAGCCGCTTGGAATCGCAGGCATGTCAGCTGCGCGATATCGTGAGCCGAATGTGCACCCGTCTTGATCCCATCCTGATCCCGACTGGCGTAGGCGCTGTTAGTCCTCAAGGCAAGGAATCCCAAGCGCAGCCTGCTCCGCTGGTGCTAAAGATCGACGGCCTTACCGAATTTCTGCGCGCCTCCTACTCAGACCTACAGGATCTGGACCGCCGCCTGGCACTCTGACCCCAGGTGATCACCCACATTTGCGCAAGCAGCCCCAGCCCCTGAGCGAGATCAGGGCGCAAACCAGAGCCTTGCGTGCAGTGCTGCGGTTTGCAACTCAAAAGGTTCAGCTATGGAAACAGTCAGCACCAAGAAGCCGCCCAGCCCCAACAGCCCGAACGGATGCTGGGATCGCCACGGCTACCGTGTTGAACGCACCGGCCAAGCCATGGGCGCGCCGACACGAAACATCTACGGACCTGACGGCACCCTGGTGCTGGCAGATACCGACTACGACGAGGAAATGGCCTACTGCCGCGAGCATGGCCTGCTACGGCCATCCCAAGACTGACGGAGACTCCGGTTAACGCAGCTTGAAAGCTCCGCTACTTTCCTGACGCCGATTTTGGAGAGTGACTTTTAAGGAGTATTGTTAGTCTAGGGAATCATCTCGATTCGCCACCTGAGATCGGAGGTCTGTATGTCTTTCGTCGATAAAACGATATTCAACATACGCGCAAGATCTCCAGGCGCCAAGAAAGATGATGCTGGCCAAAACGTCTCAGACGGCGGCCACATTTTTTCCCAGCCATTCCAAAATGGCGTTGAGACGCAAGTGCAGACTCCCGCGCAGTTTCTCTCCAAGAAAATCGCAAGAATCTTGCACCAAGCAGACCTTCACAAGGTCGCGCTCGCTCGCTTAAAAAAGTGACCAGGGGTCAATGTGTTCTAGCAGTTTGTTTATCAACGAAGCGGCGAATTTTGGCGTGACGTGTGGCCAACTCTTCTTGATCCTGTATCCAAGCTCCCGCACAGACCCTGAATCACATGGGCGGCAAATCAAAGCACGATGGCCACTATCAGGGTGCAAGCATTTACTTACAAGACCAAGTGAATCCGTCGCAATCGCCTACGGACCTCGGTGCAATAAGCGCCCATGATGTATCCATCACTGGTCCTCCGACTTTCTGGATCAACTGAAGCTTATGTGAAAGGGCTCAAAGCCCAATCGGCAAGCACCAGTCCAATACATCGGGAAGAACCAACCAGAGGCAACCAGGCCAACACAGCCTGGTACGAAATGAGCATCAGCAACAAAGCGATCCGCAAAGAACAAAGCTACTTGGCCAACCAGAACGAAGTGACTGAACACCCGCTAGAGCAGCGACAGTACCGTAGCCTGCATTGGCCTCTCCAGATGGGGCAACCGATCAAGAGTCCGAACTTTGAACAACAGCAGTCCAAGTGCAATAAGCGGCAATTAGGGGTTTAAATGAAGCCCGCTGCCAGCGTCCAAATGCATTGACTGTCAACTGGACTTCTTGATCGGACCCCACACACTCCTACTTCGACCGAATCGTTTTGCCACTCGGCTTCTAATGTGGATGACTTGCCATGCTGGAGAGCGCAGGCATGCTGAGCAAAATATGCATGGCATCTATTCCATCCATTCGCTGGATAACGATGCCTCCATCGGCCTGAAAGTACGCATCAATCTTGGGCTCATCGTTGCCGTGAAGATGGAGTGTCCCGCTGGCTGCAGGGTACTTCTCGGATTCAGGCGCCAGCTGCCACTCAGACAGCTCCCGTAGGTACTCTCGCGGCATCCCCATAGCAGTGCAAACATCTATCCACTTGGTTTTGAGCAGATGATGAGCTTCACGCTGAGTGCGGCAAGGCTGGGAGTTTTCCAATTGACCAATTAACGCGCTAATACGCAATTCAAAGGTTTCCATATCGCCTCCTGGTCCGAAGAGACAGTACAGGAAGATCGCCTGCATTGGGCAGTGTTACAAGCCTTTAGCGTAAGAAACAAGACGTATCTTTGTCGCTCTTGCACTATGAACCCGATTTCCATGTGCAGATAAGTCTGCCTTGGAATTGAAAACAAGAAGCTAGATCTTTTGCTACGCCACCATTCGGTGGCTTTTTTCGCCTGGAAGTTTTGCAATGCGAGCGTTAGCCAAGCATGCAGCATGCATCTGCCTTCTCCCGCAGGGCTAAGCAGCGCCATGAAGTGAGCGCGCCACAGGGTTCAACTCCCAGCGATAACCATAAGCCGTAAAGCAATTGGATTTAGTCAAGCACAGTTAGACATCGTCCTCGCAAGAAACCGGCTTCGGGCTTTAGAGCGATTTAAAAGTAAGGTGCTCCAACGTTACCCCTATTACTGAATCCCCGTGCCACCGTGCGGAGCATATGTCCATACGCGCTCTGGTAAAGGTGGTCTGAATCGTCTTGTTGTCACCACTTTTGGTTGTCCAAGCTTGAGTGACATCTCCGTTTTGGGCTGACAGCTTCTCACCATTAAGGAATCCGCAAGGAATTTCATATGTTGAATTCGAGAAAGAGCCTTCACCGAACTTAGCGACCACCTGAGCGACCAAGGTTGAAACCACCGAACTCCGCCCTCTAGCAAACACTGATATGGCGTTGAGCACGCCATCCTTGAAAGCAAGGCTGAGATCAATTGGAGAGGATGAGAGCGGCGTCACCAACTTACTTACGTACCGCTCTACGCCAGGATCCTGGTCCGAGTTTCTATTGAACGTTCGATGCATTCGAGCTGCCAAATACACGTCACCATGAGTAAGGGCCTCAACCTCAGCTTTGCTCATTCCGAGCTTTAAAGGGCCAATACCGACAGGGCCGGTTTCATTTTCAGCATTGGGTTTAAGAGTTGCCGCTTTCCCGGCGGCTACTGCAGGTGCTTGCCCTAACAATACAAGAGTTACCGCAACCGCTGAAAGCAATGTTTTCATCGCCCCCTCCCAATGTTGCAAAAACAAGCAATAGTCTCAGTAAATCTTGCGGTGATTATTTCAGTCTCTTGATCCAAGCATAAAAGGGACACGGACACCTAAATTCCAGGGTTTTCACTTGGCCACTACCGCCCTTCGCCCCCGAAAGGGCTGCTAAAGAGGCGTCTGTACCCAAGGCATGGCTTTGACTGATATGACCAAGGCTTGGATTGAGCGTTGAGGTTGCACGTTCATTGATTTTCGATTGAAAAAACAATGCGAAAAATGTAACCAAATGGTTGCACATGCGTTACAGTAAGTAACACCCGTCCGCCCCTGGCCGAACCTTACGACGACACCTTCAAAAAGCACTCAGCAACCTCTCGCGAATTAACTTTTGATCCTAGGAGAATTCATGCCTTGCAGAGCTGTCCACCAACTTATTGAAGACGATCATGCACAGCGCCTGTGCGGAAGAGAGGTTCTGTGAAATGGCAGCACATCCACGCACTGCTCCTTGTAGCCGCTCTGGCAGTCCTGCTGGTCGGCCCAAACCTGGGACCAAACTTCTGATAGCCACACAGTGGGTGTTGACCGTCTTCGGTATCTTTTGCTTGATCGGCGTGGCAGTGATGATGGCTCTCAAGCCCGATGAATGGCCCATGTGAAAGTAATCGTATAAGTTTTTTCAACAGCGCGGATTTAGTTCTTCGCGCTTTCTACCTCCACCCCTCTCAGCCCGCACCTACGCGGGCTTTTGTTTTTCTGGGAGACCATATGAGTACAACCAGCAATTGGGCCATCGCGGCCCTGCTCACCATCGCTGTTGGAGCTATCGCAGCCAACACTGATGCCAGGTCGCGCGACCCAGCTGTGACAGAGCTTGCCAAGGCAGTGCCTGCAGGCGTCTGCCCTGCTGGCCACTCAGCAATGTGGATCAACAGCTCAACCGTCGAATGCCTGAGAGAACTGCCATGAACACCATTGTCAACCTGCTGATTGCCTCTGGAATTGCCGCTCTCTCGTTGGGTTGCGCACTGATCATTAGCGGCGTGCTGCTTTGAACCCAAAGCCTCAACAACCAATGAACCGCATCAACCTCTCCGAACTGACCGAGGACGAATTCAAGGCCCGCATCGCAAGCGGTCAAACCATGAAGCTGGGCGATATCAACGCCGCTCTAGCCCTGCTGCATGTCGATGGCAGCAATTTGGTTGAGCTTGGCATCGACACCCGCGAGGAGTGCGGCGCCATACACATTGAATCTGCAGACTTCCGGCTTCTCTGTAGCGCCCTGGTTCTGCACATCCATGCGCTATCGGCAACCTACAAGCACCGGCATGGCTGAACTGCGCTGCACTCTTGTCAATTCACCACCCGCCTGCTGACAAGCGGGTTTCGCATTTCTGGAGCTCCAATGTTCAAGAGCATGATCATTTACCGCATTGCCGAAAGCTGGCAAGGCGACCTGCAGGCGCTGGAAGATGCGCTGCAAAAGACGGTGTTTGCCGAATGCGGCGCAACCCAGGAGCGCAGCGTGGGCTGGACATCGCCACGCGGCGAGGCCCATGGCTTGCTGGCCGAGTCGGTGGCCGGCCAATGGGTGATGCGCTTCATGAGCGAATCCAAAATGCTGCCCGCCAGCGTGCTCAACCGCAAGGCCAATGAAAAGGCCGCGCATATTGAGGCCACCGAGGGCCGCAAGCCCGGGAAGAAGGAGAAGAAGGAGCTCAAGGAAGAAGCCAAGCTGGATCTGCTGCCCATGGCTTTCACCAAGCAGGGCAGCATGTGGGTCTGGATCGACCCGCAGGCGCGCACCCTGGTGCTCGATACCAGCGCCCAGGGCCGGGCCGATGAGGTTGTCACGCTGCTGGTGGAGGGCTTGGCCGGCTTTAGCCTGGCATTGGTGGACACTCAGACCAGCCCACAGGCAGCTATGGCCCACTGGCTGATGACGCAGGAGCCGCCGGCGGGCTTCACCGCAGACCGCGAAACTGAGCTGAAGGCGGCCGACGAATCCAAGGCCGTGGTGCGCTACGCCCGTCACCCGCTGGATATTGATGAGGTGCGCCAGCACATTGAGCACGGAAAACTGCCGACCAAGCTGGCTATGACCTGGGACGACCGTGTGAGCTTTGTGCTGACCGAAGGCCTGCAGATCAAGAACATCACGCTGCTGGATACGGTCATGGACGGCAACAGTCAGGACGATGGCGGCTTTGATACCGATGTGGTCATTGCCACGGGCGAGCTATCGCGCCTGATTCCCGATCTGATTGAGGCGCTAGGCGGCGAAGGCCGCACCGGCCTGGGCCAGCTGCCCGCCTCGCTGGCAACCAGCGCCAGCACAACCGGCCCCAAGGCCACGCCAGCCGACACCGCCCACGATGAACAAGCGTTTTGAGGATCACCATGACTGCCCAGGAAACTCACCCCGGCCTGCTGGCCATCAATCTCCAAGCCAAGTTTGTAGCAACACGAACCCAGGCCAGGACACTGCGCACCAAAGCGGCCGGCATGCGCCGTGAGGCAAAAAATGTGGCATTGAGTGTGGACGCGGCCAAGCTGCGCCGTGAGGCAAAGCCTTTGACAGAAGAAGCCAAAGGGCTGGAAATTCTGGCCGCCCACCAAAAGGCCGAAGTCGTAACCCACACCACGGCAGCCACTGAACTGCTCAACAAGCGTATGCCCCCCGAGTTCGCCGCCTGGGGAATCATGAAGACACGCGCCTACACCAAGGTGCTCGGAGTGCTGGTGGCCCAGCAAAAGCGCATCCACCCCAATCTGCCGCTAGCTACGCAAGCGATTGGACTCCTGCTAAGTCACCAAACATGGAGTGAAAGCATGTTGCCCAAACTCGCAGCAATCAAGCATGTGCCAAGGTCCTTGCCCTAGCCAGGTGTTGACCTGTTCTTTGAACGTCAGCAAGGTAGACAACCACCTGCTCTTGAGAGAAGTGCAATTTGAGCATCGCGAGTCTGTGGATCAACTTCCAGTGAGCGCGATAGGCATCCAGATGCTGAGATGCCCTTTGCAGCTCTCTTCCTACTACGTATTCGATTGCATCTCCCGTGATGGAAGCACTATGGTCAGCAGCAGCGCCCACGAAAACGAAGCGAACTTTTCGTGGGCTCATCTCATATGTCGGATGCGCATCCATCTGTGTCTCCATAAATCAGACCTGCCAAGACAATCGCTTTTGAGCGACACAGAACAGTGCCGCCACCCTGGCGGTTATCCCTTGAATCAATGCATGACTTCTGTAGGTGGACATGATTTTTGCAAATCCGCTTCGTCACAAAGTCAACTTATCGACATTTGAATCAAATTGTTATCAAATATGAATTTGATGCTGAATTCATCTGACTCTGGCTTAACGGTAGTTCACGGAAAAGAATAAAAATAAGAATTTTTACGATTTAGATCGTTAAATTTTTAGCCAATGCAAGCTATTTTATGTTTATAAAAAACGTAAATATTTTTTTACTCGTACCATCGCTCAGCATTTTATTGCTGGCAGGAATATTGGGTGCTCTATGGATTATTAATAAAGACCAACGATTTTTATTATGGCTATGCTCTTCGTACGCATTGGTAGCCATACCCCTCGGATTTCAAAGCTACGCGACAATCGAAGAACTCAATCGCTACGCCTTGCCTTCGGGTGTTTTGTATTTATCCAGCGCATGGTTTCTTTCCATGAGTTTTACAGAACGCCGACAAGTTCCTTCACAACCCCAACTGGCGTCTCTAATAGGGGTATTCACCTTATCTGTCCTTGTTTACTATAGCAGCATTGAGCCAAACATTTGGGCTAGATTGCAATCATTTAGTTTTGGTGCTGGTTTGATTCTTTTACTCCCAATAAAGTCCGCTTTCAAGAAAGAACAGCCAAAAGATTGGATAAATCAAACATTGCTCTATTCTTATATATTTTTCTCCATCTTTAGTATTATTCGACCAGTATTAATACCATTTTTTGGGTTTAAAAATATTGGTGATTTCTCCAAATCAATTTACTGGCTTGTCACAGCGATGAGCATCGTATTTTTTGCACTACTATTTACAACCCTTATATGTTCAATAGCAATCCGCGAGATGTTAGATCAGCTTCGAAATGAACGAGATCATGATTCGCTTACGAAAATTTTAAATCGCCGATCATTTCAAGAAGCCGCGCAGAGACGGGTAAAAGACAAGCGCCTGTACCCCATTGCATTGCTGGCCGGCGATCTTGATCACTTCAAGTATGTGAATGACACTTGGGGTCATGGTTGCGGAGATCAAATTTTGCAGCTGGTATCTTCTACGCTTCAGAGAAATATTCGGGCAAATGATCTGGTTGCCCGCTTTGGCGGCGAAGAGTTTGTTCTGCTATTGACGCGCATCGATTTGAGCAGCGCAGAACAAGTCGCAGAGCGCATTCGATTCGAAATTAACTCTGACAAGTCGGTTCTTCCTGAGGGATCGAAAATCACCATCAGCTTTGGAATAGTCCCTATCACTGGTCCCTCTCATTTGGAGAGCGCGCTAAAGGAAGCCGATGAACTGCTCTACAACGCCAAAAACGCAGGCCGTGATCGTGTGCATATCGCCGGCAAAATTTATCCGGATATTGACTTACGCCCCATGCAGGAAGCGAAAAATTAAAGCCCGCCGTCGTAACTGACAACCACTTGATCCCAACCCCAAGCCCGCCACTGAGCGGGCTTTTTGCTTTCTGGAACCCTATGCTTACCTGGGAAGAACTGAAAAAGCTACGCGAGGACTTTGAAACCGCATATGCGCGACACGCTAAGCGCTATGTGGGCCTAGCAGGCACCGTCGAGGAAATTGCGGAGCTTGTGAAGAAAGACCGCAACGGCCCCCACTATCGCAATGAAAAGTGCGACTACGCCTGGATCGGCTACCAACTGGCCCCGATCCCCAAGAGCCTGTCTACCCCTGAATTCCTGGCCGACCTGGATCGCGCGCAGTTGCATCGCTGTGTGGAAATGGCAAACGAGCGCCTGGAAAAGCTGGAACAGGTCGCCAAGGTGCAGGTCTGGCTACTGATCGTTGACGGTGTGCGCCGCTACACCGCCACCAGCTCAGCCGAGGCAATGAGCTGGCTTGGTCGCTTTGTGGCTGCGTATGAGGCCGCGCCCGATCCTGACCTGCTGGATAGCGAGCGCCGCCCCGTATTAATCGAGACGGGCAAGGTGCACGCCGACGAGCTGCCCGTGATGCTTTCAGTGAACGATAAGCCCGAAGCCTTTGCCAAGTGGTAGCGGAGCACGAATTCAACTTACCACCCCAGCCCGCCGCCGCGGGCTTTTCTCATTCTGGGAGCCAATATGCAAGACAAGATCACTCTGGCCATTGATGCGCTGGCATCAGCAGCGTTCATTGAGGGCGGTGTGTCGCCTGAGAACACCCTGGCAGCCCGCGACCTAACCGAGCAGCGCAAGCGTGAACTGCTGGCCAGCATCGGCGCGCCCTGCCTGCACCAGATTCAGGAGCCAGCACCCAGTCATCAGCCTGTCTCGGGTCAAAGCCGCTTTACTGGCCAAAAATGGGAGCCTTGCGCGGCTGAGCATGTAGCCATGGTGCTGGCCACCCCACATGAATGGCAAGGCTATGAGGTGCGATACCTCTACGCCGCCCCTGCCGAAGGCTCCGTTTCAAACGCGACCTTCCAGGCAGCGCCAGCAGCCGTGGCCGAGCAGGCTCTGCTGAAGGTTCTCCGGGCAATCCAGCGCTATTTGCCACCAGACGGCGTAAGTGGCCAAGACACCCTGACAGAAATTATCGGCATCGTTGACCCGTGGCCGCTTGGGGCAGTGCCCGCAGCCGTGGCAGTGCCTGAAGGGCGCGATTCGGTGTTGCGCGACCTTACCGAGCACGCATCCCAGGTCGATGACCACACGCCCCAGTCGTTCGCCAGCGGCGTGAAGAAACTTGCAGCTCGCGCCCGCGCCGTGCTTGCCGCCACCCCGGCAGCGCCTGCAGCAGCCGCGCCAGTGGTGCTGCCTGAGCCGTTCGCTTTATACGACGGGGAGAAATGGTACGCGAACGAAGAGGCGGCCATCTGCTCCTGCGCCAACATGCAGAAGCTGCAAAAGGTCTACACAGAGCAGCAATTGCGCGCCCTGCTGGCTACTGCTACCGGACTTCCCGCGCAGGCGACTTGGCTGCAGCCCAAGGGCTTGGAATCCCTGCAGCGCTTTGAAGAAACGGCCAGCGACAACCAGGGCCACGACATCGGCAAGGCGGCAGTGGCGCGGCTTGCTGGCTTCGGATGCCTGCAGTCGCACGGCTTCGGCGTCTACAGCATTACCGACTTCGGCCATTTCGTGATGGACGACTGGGAGCACGCCCGCGCGCTGCCATTCCGCACCCAGGCAGAGCGCGATGCAGATCAACGCGCCACTATCGCGGCAGCAAAGGGGGAGTGAGGCATGGCAGGCATTGGAAGCCACCAGAGCTCCCGCATGAAGAACGACGAGTGGCTGACACCGCCGCACGTTCTTCAAGCACTCGGAGCCTTCAACCTTGACCCGTGCGCGCCAGTCAATCGCCCTTGGGAAATGACAGAGCAACACTACACCGCGCATGACAACGGCCTGCAAAAGCCATGGCATGGCCGCGTGTGGCTCAACCCTCCCTATGGTCTTGAGGCTGCTCAATGGCTGTCGCGGCTGGCCGCCCATGGAGCGGGAACAGCCTTGATCTTCGCCCGAACAGAGACAGAAATGTTCTTTGAGAACGTGTGGAGCAAGGCCAGCGCGCTACTTTTTTTAAAAGGCCGTCTGCATTTCCACCATGTCGATGGCACACGGGCAGCGGCCAATGGCGGCGCACCCAGCGTGCTCATTGCCTACGGCGAGATGGATGCCGAGATTTTGAAAACTTGCAAATTGCCTGGGGCATTCGTGCCTTTGATCGCGCACCGTGCCAGAGACTGTCAGCGGCCAGAGTGCATGTCTCGCGGTTGTTTTGGTCACTGCATGAAAGTCAAAACATGAGCCGCAAACGAGACATACGCCGCGCCCGCCGTGAGCGCGATCAAGAGAAACGCAACCCCGAGTGTTGATTTCCACCCAGAAGTGACCCACTAGCCCCCGGTGGGGATGCGGACAAAAACTTGGACTACCAGGAGGTAGTTCATGTACTCATACGCAGACAGGATTCGTGCAGTTGAGCTTTATATCAAGC
>NZ_CBCSIW010000038.1:0-12936 GCF_965139575.1 Comamonas aquatilis
TATTCGTTGGTACAACGAAAAACGTATCAAAGTATCTCTGGGACGTTTAAGTCCTGTGGAATACCGGCACAAGCTTGGCCTAGCCGCATAAAACCAGTCCAAGTTTTTATCCGCACCTCCTGCGGGTCAGATTTGCGTGGAAATTAACAAAACTAGTGGATGTTGCCAATCTGATTTGGAGTCAAAATCCGTGGGAGTGCGCGGCCAGATTTCATCAAGAAACTTTGCCAACAAGAAATATGAAATTCCAATTAAATTTCGGGCATGTACCGGGGATTCCGGTCGGTGCGACCTTTAAACTTTACAAAGAAATGAATGATGTTGGAGTTCATCGTTCAACCATGGGTGGAATATCTGGTTCTGGTAAATTTGGTGCCGATTCAATCGTTATCTCCGGAGGTTACGAAGATGATCAAGATATGGGTAATGTGATTGTTTATACGGGCCAAGGTGGGAGGAATGATGCCGGTAAGCATGTACGCGACCAAGAATTTATTCGTGGTAATTTGGCTCTCGCCATCAATCAAAAAGAAGGTTTACCCGTCCGTGTTATTCGAGGAAAAGATCCAAAAAACTCGTTTGCTCCAGATGAAGGTTACAGGTACGACGGCTTGTATCGTGTCGAAAGTCATTGGCACGAGGTTGGCAAAAGTGGATTCACGGTATGGCGTTATCGCTTGGAGAAGCTCGAAGCCACAGTCGAACTTTATGACAGCAGTTCCTCTCCTGCGCCTTTAACAGGTGGTAATCAAGCTCCGGAGCGCAAGTCGACTACGGTGCAAAGGATTGTGCGAGATACGAAGCGCTCAAAAGAGCTGAAGAAGCACTATGACTATCAATGTCAGGTTTGTAATCTCCGGATCACGACAGCGTCAGGTTCATACGCCGAAGCCGCACATATAAGACCGCTTGGAGCGCCGCATGATGGGCCAGATACTCCAAACAATATTCTTTGTTTGTGCCCCAATCATCATGTGATGTTCGATCTGGGCGCCTTCTCTATCCAAGATGACTTAACCCTGATTGGCATTGATGGCGTACTGTTCGTAAAGAGCGGGCATCAGGTTGCACAAGAATATTTGAAGTACCACCGTGATCATTATTTGGATCGCGTCAAAAACTCTTGATTCCACACATTGGCATCTCTACTTACACAGCTCTCCAGGCTGGGGGGTGAAGTGCCAATGTCGGCTAATGGCCGAAAGCAGGCATCTACCGCCCTGGTTCGCCTTAGCGGCTTTTTTATTCCCAGTTCGTCGCCATCGAGCACGCCCGACGATCACGCGCATTGCAGTAGGAGCGGATCACTCGGGGCGGCACCTATGCTTCGCCTGAAAACAGAAAGGGCCTACTAGGTAGGCCCTTCACTCACTGAAACTTGCCAATAGATGAGGGCGTAAGTGAGCTTCAGTCTTGATCTCTCTCTGGATGGAGCTTCTTGTGAGTGATTCCAGTCTGATCTTTGTACACAAGAGATTAATAGGTGTTAACCCTCTGATGCGCTGCTGGGTTGCCATTTCAGCAATGGCTGAAGGCGTTGCGAATCCATGACCGAACTCCAAAATCTGAAGTCATCGCTGCCAGTGCTGGACACCAGGTGCATCCGGCAAAGCTCACGCTGTCGTATGGAGTGCGCGCCTCGTGCTGTGGCACTTACTGGGTGTCTTTGTAGGTTTCTTCGAAGCGGCTCTTGGCGCGCATGTATTCGTTTCCGCACTCAACAGTGATTGGGTCGGAGGCACACTTTCTAGACGGCTTGAAGTAAGCGGTCCAGGCAGCAGACTTTCGGGCCTCATATTGACTTCTAGCCCCTGCGGCCTGCACGGCTTGAGCTGCTCGCTTGGACTCTTGCTCGTGTTGATCTGAAATGGCTTGCTGCTTTTGGCGTTGCTGTTCAAGGATGCGCTGCGATGCTGCATTGCTTTTCTGGATGATGTCCTGCCCCATGCTTTGGGTGACATGAGTGATGTATTTATATGCGCCAAACATCACTGCACAAGTGACAAGGAAACCAAAGAACCATGCTTCGAAGCTTTGCTCCTCGCGTTTGTATCTAGCCATCGGAACCTCCTTTGGGTGAGTGTACCGGTGCGGTCCTTTCTGTAAGAAGTGCGCCCAACGTATTAGCAGGTGATCTTGCTCTATACCAACCAGAATGCCCGAGGCGCGACAGTCTATGAAGTTGAATCCGGAGAGCGCCTAGAGCGCATTGTCGACTGGACACCAAGAACGGCTGGGTGAAGGTGGCGTTCAATCCGCCTCGCCTGATGCCACAAGGTGAGGTGCTCACGCGCCGCATCCGGTTTATCCCATCTGGGCTGGACAGGGGATGCTGGTGATGGAAGGGCGGGCACCTGAAGTGGTTGCGCCCATGAACTAGGGTTTTCGTGTGGTTGTAATTCGCGCGTGCGCCCGGAGCTTCCTTTGAGCCGATGTTGGCTCAAGGGAGGTTTCGATGAGTGATATCAAAGTTGGCGATGTCGTAAAGCTGAAGAGCGGCGGTCCCGATATGACTGTCAAGGATTTGGGCGATTATTCGCCAATGCATTCTGAGAATTCCGCAAAGTGCGTTTGGTTCGACGGAAAAAAGCTGAATGAAGAAGTTTTCGGGGTTGATACCTTGAAGCACGCGCCAAAGGGATTTGTTGGCGTCATTTGATGCGAAGCCACCTTCTGGTGGCTTTTCTTTTGAGAGCCTGCCATGGCAATAAGACCAGCAAGACAAGCGCAGCGTCATCCCAATAGAAGAGCAGGACATTGACCAGTGGCTGGCAAGTGGCCAGGCTGAGGCGCAATCGTTACTGAGACTGGCTGGAGGCCATGTTTGATACAGCCCCTGTCTAGGTGGGCTGTCTGCAATCGGCCAGAAGCTGTCGTCCAGTAGGTAGCCGTTAACGGCAGGTCTAGGCTGGCTGCGACCCCTGAGCTTTGGCAAGCCTGTGACCGCTGCCGCTGATACCAGACGTTGACCCGCTATCTGGCCAGACGTCCGCTGTACGTCTCAATCCGGAAACTTGCTGGATCGCAGCGTGCCAGACAATCTGAACGGCAACTCTCGTCAGCTGTGAACTGGTGGTGACGACCTGAAGCCTCCTCGAATTTTCGCGCCACTCATATCGGTAATTAGCTGGTTTGGATTCTTCGCCAGACACCAGTTATTCGCCCGAGATCTGGAGCAAGTTCGCCTGAAATAATTTGGGTATTTAAGCATGATTAAAAATAGCTCAAGACTTGATTGACGAAGTTGGCACATGCATAGCACCATGTGCTCATCGTCGCTAATGCCAGACTGGATGGAGGCCCTTCGCTGAGGCCTGACCAGTTCAGCAATGCGTCATCAGGTAGGCACTATAGGTAGCCTCCAGCTTCTCATGCTCGACTCTGCTGATTAGTAGTAGCTTGGGGCGGAGGTCCTATCGAATTTGAGAGCCTGACTCAGATCGAGGAATTGAGACTTATGCAGCTGAGTTGGGCCGGTGTCGATCCTTGGGTAGTCTCGTTAGGCTGTGGTCTGCTTATTGGTGTCGTGAGCGAGCGTCGCGAAAGTGAACGAGAAAGCATGGCTGGAACTCGTACACATGCCATAGCAGCGCTGCTTGGCTGCACGGCTTGGTCGTTAGGTGTGCCGCCTTTTGTTGTGGTGCTGCTGCTAGTCGGTGCACTGACCGTCGCGGCCTACTGGCAGTCAGCCCCCAAAGACCCAGGTTTGACAAGTGAAGTGACCCTACTTTTCTCGGTAACCCTGGGAGGGATATCGCATAAGAGTGCCACCTTGACTGCAGCTCTGGGCATCCTTTGCGCTTTGCTTGTGTATTCCAAAGGCCCCATACAGCGCTGGAGTCGTGAGTTGCTAAGAGAGAATGAGTTGAGGAATGGCCTTTTGCTAGGCGCCGCAGCGTTGATCGTGATGCCACTTCTGCCACAAGCGCCTGTGGATCCATGGGGCGTATTGAGCCTCGCCGCCCTTTGGAAAGTTGTTGTGCTGTTCATGACCATAGGTATGCTTGGCCACATACTTACTAGAGTGCTCGGCCCGCACTGGGGGTTGCCCGTTACCGGATTTTTTTCTGGATTTGTGTCATCTACCGCTGCTATAGCGAGCCTTGGTCACCTAGCCAAGTCAGACGAACATCAGCTGGCGCAAGCATTTGGCTGCGCCATGTTGGCTCAGTTGGCCTCACTATGTTTATTCATAGCAATTCTCTCGACAACATCCATAGCTCTGATGCTTTCTATGGCGATTCCTCTACTCATTGCGGCACTTTGCCTTGTGCTGGCTGCAGCCTCAGGATTGTTGAATCGACAAAAAACAGCCCCAAAAACGGAATTTGAATCGGAACGGGTATTTAAGCTTTCAAGTGCATTGCTGATTGCGGGCATCATCGCGCTGATGTTATTTCTAGCCGCTTGGCTACAGCATGTCTTTGGTAACACTGGTGTTCTGGTCGCAGCGGCATTCGCCGCTTTAGCCGAGCTGCATGCCGCTGCTGCTAGTTTAGGGCAGCTTTTTGCCTCGGGTAGTTTGCCATTGTCAACCGCTCAATGGGGGGTGGTTGTAATTCTTGCTTCCAGCGCAATGGCCAAATCGGTACTGGCGTTCTCCATTGGGGGAATCAAATATGGGGCACGAATCAGCTTGGGACTAGCCTCAATGGTGACGGGAGCAGGCCTGTCACTGCTATGGCTGGGCTGACGTGGACTGCCCATCTGCTATCGATGCCTACATCTGATTCATTACGTAATAGATGTCATTCGTTAGAGTCTTGCAGGGCAATAAGGCACAGAATGCGAATCTGCGCACTGCAGATTTCTGGCCTGAACCTTTTGCAAGGAGGCGTCATGACTCAGATGATGAAAGCGGCTGTTTTTGTAGAGCCAGGTCGCATTGACGTTGTGGAAAAACCGATTCCAGATGTGGGCCCTAATGATGCTCTGATCAAGATCACAACAACGACGATCTGCGGGACCGACATTCACATTCTCAAAGGTGAATACCCTGTCGCCAAGGGGTTGACGATTGGGCATGAGCCCGTTGGCATCATCGTTAAGCTTGGCAATGCTGTTCAGGGTTACAAAGAAGGACAGCGTGTGATTGCGGGCGCCATTTGCCCTAACTTCAATAGCTACGCAGCCCAGGACGGTGCGTCCTCGCAGGATGGTAGCTATCTGGCAGCCAGTGGGCGCTGCGGGTGCCATGGATACAAGCTAACTGCCGGATGGCGCTTTGGTAACCTAATCGACGGGGCACAGGCTGAGTACATTCTTGTACCTGATGCTCAGGGTAACTTGGCACCGGTCCCAGATGGATTGACCGATGAACAAGTCCTGATGTGCCCGGACATCATGTCTACCGGATTCGCCGGTGCGGAGAATGCGAACATCAAGATAGGTGATGTCGTTGTCGTGTTCGCGCAAGGGCCAATTGGCTTGTGTGCCACTGCTGGCGCCAAGCTCCGTGGGGCAAGCATCATCATCGGTGTGGATGGCAATGAAGATCGACTTGCTGTAGCTAAAAAGCTTGGTGCCAATGTAACTTTGAACTTCAAAACTCAGGATGTAGTCGCTGAGGTGCTAAAAATTACGGGTGGCAAAGGGGCTGACAGCGCAATTGAAGCACTTGGCACACAAGGCACATTCGAAAGCGCATTGAGATGCATCCGCCCAGGAGGCACTGTATCGAGCTTAGGTGTTTACTCGGAAGATTTAAAGATTCCATTGAATGCTTTTGGGGCTGGACTGGGTGACCACCGTATCAATACAGCCTTGTGCCCAGGTGGCAAAGAGCGCATGCGTCGTCTTATGTCCTTGATTGAAAGTGGCCGCATTGATCTCAGCCCGCTAGTCACCCATAAGTACAAGCTGGAAGACATCGTTGCTGCATACGACCTCTTTAGTCATCAACGCGATGGAGTGCTAAAAGTTGCCATTAAGAATTGATCTATCGATCGTGTGCAATGCAATCACCCCAGTCAACTTGAGATACGCATGAGCAAGACCGAAGATAAAAGGATGGATCAAGACGGATTTAAAGCATTTTTCGTTTGATCCACGCTGGATCGACTACAAGTTACATGTTGTGATCTGCCTTGGCGCCATCATTAATTCCTGAAACTTCCATTGGCTTTAGTCTATGCAAATTACCTTTCATGGCGCAGCGCAACAAGTGACAGGATCCTGTTTTCTTATAGAAGCCGAAGGCTGCCGCTTCCTCGTGGATTGCGGCATGGTTCAAGGCAGTCGCATGGCCAAGGAGCGCAATTACAAGCCATTTGCATTTGACCCCAAGCTAATCGACTTCGTGTTGCTCACACATGCGCACATAGACCACAGTGGCCTGCTACCTCGGCTGAGCATGCAGGGCTTTGTCGGGCCGATATTTACGACTCCAGCCACCTTTGATCTTCTGGACGTCTTGTTAAAAGACAGTGCGCACATCCAAGAGATGGAATCTGAGCGCAACGAAAAACGGGCGGCCAAAGGTAAGAGCCAGGTGCATCGTCGCGAAGTGCACCCGCCGCTTTATACGCTGCGCGATGTAAACCAATGCATGCGCCAGTTACGGACCATCTCCTACGATATTGAATTTTCTCCGCATGCTTCTATAAAGGCTTGCTTTCGCGATGCAGGACATATCCTGGGTTCAGCAATTATTGAAATTTGGTTAACGGACTCGTTGAGGAAAATATGCAAGCTCGTAGCCAGCGGTGATCTGGGCCAGCCAGGACGCGTCATCCTGCGTGACCCCACCTTCATTGAAGAGGCCGATGTGCTGCTTATAGAGTCCACATACGGAGATCGCATGCACAAAGACATGCCTTCCACGCTTGATGAACTGGTTGGGGTGATCAAAAACACTTTAGTCAAAGGCAATGTTGTTATTCCAGCGTTTGCTGTTGGCCGCACGCAAGAACTGCTCTATCACCTTCTACTTCTTTCAACGCAGGGTAGGCTAGGTCCTTTAGATGTATATATAGATTCTCCCATGGCAGTTGCTGCCACAGAAATCACCCTCAAACATTTCGCGCTGTTTGATGACGATGCACGCGAACTGCTCTCGCAAGCCAAACAGTTGCGGCTGCAGTTTCGCCTTCACTTCGTAAGTGATGTTAAGGACTCCATAGAGCTTCTTCTAATTAGATCTGGTGCGGTGATCATCTCTGCTAGCGGCATGTGCGACGCGGGCCGGGTGATCCGCCATCTGCACGAAAATCTGGGACGCCGAGATTGCGCTGTAGTTATTGCAGGGTTCCAGGCTGAGGGAACGCTGGGTAGACGCTTAGTCGATGGTGAAAAGCATGTTCGCCTTTTGGGTGACGATATCGAAGTTCAGGCTTCTATACATACCCTTGGCGCATTTTCGGCACATGCCGATCAGAAAGCGCTTATCGACTGGGCACATGCTTTCAAGCGCCATCCTCGCAAGGTTTTTGTCGTTCATGGAGAGAATCCTGCATCCCAGGCCTTAGCGGTGCTTCTGCGTCAGCAGCAAGCTTGGGAGCAGTGTGACGTTATTGTGCCTCAAGAGGGCGCAACCTATAAATTTTGAAAGCAATGTTAGGTCACGGTTTATCGCTCATGGGATTTGCGCGTAAATGTTACCTCTCGGCTACCTACAAGTATTTTTCTTCTGAACGGCTCTCGGCAGGAGCACTCAATGGTATCTGTAGAGCTGCTCATATGCACTAGAGAAGTGATAGAGACTTTGGTGGGTGCCATATGCAGAAAGCTTAGTGTGCACTAACGAATGCTGCCATAAGCATCCATTGGCTTCAAAAAGGAGATCCTATGTATCAGAAAATTCTGGTTCCTATTGATGGAAGCGACACATCTAAATTGGGACTGGAAGAGTCAGTTCGGCTCGCAAAGTCGACGGGGGGAAGATTACGATTGATTCATGTTATTGACGATCTTTCTCTCGCCCTTGCGATGGATGCGTATTCAGGTCACGCTGGAGACTGGTTAAATGAACTGCGTATGGACGGTGCACGCATTCTTCAGGAAGCAGCTGATGTGGCACTTAAAGCTGGTGTTATGGTCGACACAAAATTAAAAGAGGAATTTAAAGGTGCCGTATATGAGCTTGTTCTCGCCGAAGCTCAGGGGTGGCGAGCTGATTTGATCGTCCTGGGTACACACGGAAGGCGTGGATTCGGACGTGTCGTTCTAGGTAGTAGCGCGGAAAGCATTCTTCGACATTCACCGATTCCCGTTTTGTTAGTTCGCTCTCCGCAGAGTCTTTCTGCATGAAATAAATTGAGATTCGCAGCAGGTGGCTTTTTTTGGTGAGTGAGCGACATATTAAATTGAATCTGCCTGCTGTTAATACCTGCAAATATTTGAGATAGCCATCGGAATCTCCGGACACGCTCTATCGCTTATCTTCCAGATAGGCATAGGGCTGTGCGTATGACTAGACATACAGAGACGATAGAGATCATTACTCGAGACCAGCACAGGCGACGCTGGTCGGCCGCTGAGAAGGCGGCATTGGTTCGCAAGACGTACGAGCCAAGCATGGGCGTATCACACGCTAGTCCAAGTTGCAGATGTCGAATAGAGTGTGTTCGATCCCATTCTCTTTTCTGGATACGTCCATATGCGAAAGGGCCGTCCAATGATTACAACCGATTCTCTTAACACGACAGATGCTGGCGCACCGATGGTCGCCGATGTAGGTATTCCCCGAAGAGAAGCTGCTGTCGGTGCGCTGACGCCGGTATGCGGATGCCATTTAGTTGATTTGACAGGCCACGTAGCAGCCGTGATGCTAGTTGTCACTATGCTGGCACTCGCCGCCTGCGGCGATATGGCCAGGCAACCCGTGTTAGCAGGCATGGGGCCCATGCCCACGTTGCCCGCGCCGCAACATACTCTGATTCCAACCGTACACATTGCACCCGCCGTCGGCTGGCCTAAAGATGCGATGCCACAGGGTGCACCTAGTACGCGTGTGGCTGCATTTGCTCGCGGCCTTGACCATCCACGCTGGCTTTACGTGCTACCAAACGGTGACGTGTTGGTAGCAGAGACCAATGCCCCACCCAAGCAAGACGACGCGACAGGCTTCAAGGGCTGGGTGATGAGGCTGTTTATGAAACATGCGGGCGCAGGTGTCCCGAGTGCCAATCGCATTACATTGCTGCGCGACATCCATGGCAACGGAGTCGCGGATATGCGTTCGGTGCTGCTGGAAGGTTTGAATTCACCTTTCGGCATGGCATTAGTAGGCAACGATCTCTATGTAGCTAACTCGGATGCGGTGCTCCGATTCCCCTATGCCACGGGCGACACACGTATCACGGCACCCGGCACTGAGGTGGTGAAACTGCCGGCCGGCCCCATCAACCACCACTGGACCAAAAACCTGATTGCGGCCCCGGACGGCAAAACGCTCTACGTGACGGTTGGCTCTAACAGCAACGTGGCCGAACGCGGTATGGAGGTTGAGGTGCAGCGTGCGGCGATCTGGGAAGTTGACATCCAAAGTGGCTCTCACCGCATTTTTGCCTCCGGACTGCGCAACCCGGTGGGTCTTGCATGGGAGCCTTCCAGCGGAGCATTGTGGACTGCGGTGAATGAGCGTGACGAGATCGGTAGCGACCTGGTTCCCGACTATATGACCTCGGTGCGAGATGGCGGGTTTTACGGCTGGCCGTATAGCTACTTTGGCCAGCATATCGATGCGCGTGTGCAACCGCAGCGCATCGACCTGGTTGCTCAGGCCATCGAGCCTGACTATGCGTTGGGACCCCACACTGCCTCGCTGGGACTGGCTTCCTCAGCGGGTACACAGTTACCTGCGCCATTTGCCAACGGCATGTTCATTGGCCAGCATGGGTCGTGGAATCGCCGCCCCCATAGTGGTTACAAAGTAATTTTCGTACCCTTTGATGGCGGCAAGCCAGTCGGAGGACCGGTGGATGTCCTGACCGGATTCCTCAGCCCCGAGGGCAAGGCCTATGGCCGACCGGTCGGCGTGACGCTCGACAAACAGGGGGCGTTGCTGGTGGCCGATGATGTCGGCAACGTGGTGTGGCGGGTGACAGCTGAACGCTGACACACGCTTGGTGCCACGAGGTGGCTGAATGACCTTTGGCTGACTTGCGATAGTTCTAGACGCATGAGATAGTCAGTATCGCGTCAAAGCTCCAGCTTTTGCTGCCTCAGTACGCACGAAGGAGCATACAAATGAAAATCCTTGTAGCGACAGATGGCTCGAAGTACGCGATGCGGTCAGTCAAGTACGCCGCTAAACTGATTGGATTACTGCGCCCAGCCAAGCATTCAATTACGCTCATCAGCGTGCACGACACCACCGGTCTTCGCCTCGCAAGCTCGTTCCTAGGCTCAAAGGATGTAAAAGCCTACCTGCATGAGCGCAGCACCAAGGAGCTTGATGAAGCCTTAACCTTTCTCAAGGCGACGGAAATTAAACATTGCACGGTGATTCGTACAGGGCACGTCGCACAAGAGATTGTCAAGTTCGCCAAGACGGGTAAATTTGACTTGGTTGTCTTGGGCTCCAAAGGACGTAGCGCCATTGCAGATATGCTAATTGGATCAGTTGCCCAGCGTGTGCTGGCTGCGGCTCAGCAACCTGTCGTACTGATCAAGTAAGGTCACTTTGTGTTGATCACCTCCCAGGACGGTTTCACGGATTTGCGTGAAAGCGAAAGGCATATAACCAGTTGAAGCAATGATAATTACGCTGACGCGTTGAACACTGCTCCTGCACCGGCAGTAATGCCCATGGCGAGCGCACCCCAAAAGGTCACGCGCCAGACACTCCGCATTACTGGTGTACCACCAATCTTGGCAGCGATGGCGCCAAGTAATGCAAGAAACGCAATAGCGGTCAAAATCGTCCACGCAAGCAAATCCGCCTGCGGGGCCAGTATCACAACGGCAAGCGGCATAACGCCCCCTCCAGCAAAGCTACTGGCAGAAGCAAGCGCCGCTTGCAGTGGTCGCGCACTGAACGCATCGGATATACCCAGTTCATCTCGCGCATGCGCGCCCAGTGCATCGTGCGTCATCAGTTGCGCTGCAACTTGGCTGGCCAGCTTGTATTCGAGCCCACGGCGCACATAGATTGCTGTCAGCTCTCGTAGCTCAGCCTCATGGTCAGAGGCTAGCTCGTTTCGCTCGCGTTCAAGGTCTGCTGTCTCTGTGTCGGCCTGGGCATAGACAGAGACGAACTCTCCGGCCGCCATCGACATGGATCCTGCCACCAAGCCTGCCACCGCCGTTGTCAAGATGTTGCTGTGGCTTGCATGAGCAGCCGCTACGCCAACGATCAAGCTGGCAGTGGAAATAATGCCATCGTTTGCACCGAGAACGGCGGCGCGTAGCCAGCCGATGTGCTCGGTACGATGACGTTCTGGGTGTGCCCGGTATTGAAATGTTTTCATCAGCTGTTGTTGCGTGTTGACTTCCTGTCTTGAGCCATCTTTGGAAGCATGCGCACAAGCGTGTTGTCGTGGGTGATGTAGTGATGGAACAGCGCAGCCGCCGCATGCAGCCCTATAAGAAAGTAACCGGCAGTGGCCAAGGCTTCGTGCACGTCCTTCAACTGGTCGGCTAGTCTTTCGTTCGCGCCGATGAGCAAGGGCACATGGAGGCCTAACAAGACAATGGGTTTTCCTTCCGCACTCAGCGTCATCCAGCCTAGAACAGGTGTTGCCAGCATGAAAGCGTAAAGCGCCCAGTGCATCAGTCGTGCTAACCTGTCTTGCCAAGGTGGCAGAGGAGGATGAATGTCGGGTGCGGCACCAGCTCTCCAGCGCACAGCGAGCCGAGCAATAACGAACGCGAGCACACTCAATCCAAGTAAAAAATGCAGGGGCTTCAAGGCATTGCGCAGATCACTACCTTTGGGGGCCAACCCGCGTAACTCCATGCTGGCGTAAACAGCGGCTAGCAGCAAAAGCATCAGCCAATGCAGGCCGATAACAGCTGCCCCATAGTGCGACATTGAGTTTTTACTGGCCATGGTGTATGCCTTAAAAAATTCTTACATCGAGGAACTCTGTCAGCCTGGCCTTGGCTGTCAGTTCGGTGTCCTGAATGCTGATGATCAAAGCCAATCATCGCGCAGTGATCATTGCTGTATCTCTTGGTCTAATTCACTTGGCACCTAAATGGGGCGAGCATGTCCGCCTGAGGCTACATGCTCTAGACGATAACGAGGTTCATAGTCCGCGTCCACAAGTCGATATGGCCCGCAGCATTCGCTTTAAGCGGATTCTTGGCAGAGTAGAGTTTCTGTGACCACAGCTAATGCCTTCTTTTACCCGAATCCCAATTGTCTGCTTCGGATCGGGAGCGTGAGCCGATTTTCGATAGAAGCGGTCATCAGAAGGCTGCGTACCCTAGCAACGGGTCAGAACGTCGCAAACGCCTGCTGCGATCTTCAGACCAGCCGCTCGACCGATCTGGGGCCGAGCAAGTCGATGACTGCTTGTTACCAGAAAGCGTGAGTTCGACCGTGGCAGACGAAGGATCGGACACGCTGCACAGAAGACGTTGCCGGCGACAGGTTGATTGACCGCAATTGGTCGACAGTGCTACTTCGACGCCTATGAAAGCAGTCACTCGGCCTAAGCCTGCTTTCAATGACGGCTTTGAGAGGTAGAGCGGACCTGCAATGAAGAACCAGTGCAATGACGGCTTTCGTTGACAGCAGTCATTGCCCGTTTTGAGCTGAAAGACAGCATCCAGCCTAAAGCAGGCCACCAAGTACCAACTTCGGCTTTGCAGCGATTGCCGCTGCTCGTAGCTGCATCGCGATCGACCGGTCACCGCTCCAAACAGCCATGGCGTTGTTGCATAAATCAGCCCCAGGCCAGATTTCCCCAACCCCAGACGTGGCTACGCCACAGCCACCGTCTGCGGGCAGCCCAGTTCAGTAAACCGATTGAGGATTGCGGCTCGAAT
>NZ_CBCSIW010000039.1:0-5434 GCF_965139575.1 Comamonas aquatilis
CGCTCATGGAAATAGAAGTGAAGTTCACTTCAATTCCGTTTTTATGAGTGAGTCGCAAGACTTTAAATTCAAGATCGAACTATAGAGTTTGATCCTGGCTCAGATTGAACGCTGGCGGCATGCTTTACACATGCAAGTCGAACGGTAACAGCACTTCGGTGGCTGACGAGTGGCGAACGGGTGAGTAATACATCGGAACGTGCCTAGTAGTGGGGGATAACTACTCGAAAGAGTAGCTAATACCGCATGAGATCTACGGATGAAAGCAGGGGACCTTCGGGCCTTGTGCTACTAGAGCGGCTGATGGCAGATTAGGTAGTTGGTGGGGTAAAGGCTCACCAAGCCAACGATCTGTAGCTGGTCTGAGAGGACGACCAGCCACACTGGAACTGAGACACGGTCCAGACTCCTACGGGAGGCAGCAGTGGGGAATTTTGGACAATGGGCGCAAGCCTGATCCAGCAATGCCGCGTGCAGGATGAAGGCCTTCGGGTTGTAAACTGCTTTTGTACAGAACGAAAAGTCTTGGGTTAATACCCTGGGACCATGACGGTACTGTAAGAATAAGCACCGGCTAACTACGTGCCAGCAGCCGCGGTAATACGTAGGGTGCAAGCGTTAATCGGAATTACTGGGCGTAAAGCGTGCGCAGGCGGTTATGTAAGACAGAGGTGAAATCCCCGGGCTCAACCTGGGAACGGCCTTTGTGACTGCATAGCTAGAGTACGGTAGAGGGGGATGGAATTCCGCGTGTAGCAGTGAAATGCGTAGATATGCGGAGGAACACCGATGGCGAAGGCAATCCCCTGGACCTGTACTGACGCTCATGCACGAAAGCGTGGGGAGCAAACAGGATTAGATACCCTGGTAGTCCACGCCCTAAACGATGTCAACTGGTTGTTGGGTCTTAACTGACTCAGTAACGAAGCTAACGCGTGAAGTTGACCGCCTGGGGAGTACGGCCGCAAGGTTGAAACTCAAAGGAATTGACGGGGACCCGCACAAGCGGTGGATGATGTGGTTTAATTCGATGCAACGCGAAAAACCTTACCCACCTTTGACATGTACGGAATCCTTTAGAGATAGAGGAGTGCTCGAAAGAGAGCCGTAACACAGGTGCTGCATGGCTGTCGTCAGCTCGTGTCGTGAGATGTTGGGTTAAGTCCCGCAACGAGCGCAACCCTTGCCATTAGTTGCTACATTTAGTTGAGCACTCTAATGGGACTGCCGGTGACAAACCGGAGGAAGGTGGGGATGACGTCAAGTCCTCATGGCCCTTATAGGTGGGGCTACACACGTCATACAATGGCTGGTACAAAGGGTTGCCAACCCGCGAGGGGGAGCTAATCCCATAAAGCCAGTCGTAGTCCGGATCGCAGTCTGCAACTCGACTGCGTGAAGTCGGAATCGCTAGTAATCGTGGATCAGAATGTCACGGTGAATACGTTCCCGGGTCTTGTACACACCGCCCGTCACACCATGGGAGCGGGTCTCGCCAGAAGTAGGTAGCCTAACCGCAAGGAGGGCGCTTACCACGGCGGGGTTCGTGACTGGGGTGAAGTCGTAACAAGGTAGCCGTATCGGAAGGTGCGGCTGGATCACCTCCTTTCTGGAAAACCGCTGCTTCAATTGAACGCCCACACTTATCGGTTGTTGGAACAAGCCAAGGCTTGGTAGACGAGAAGAGATTCTTGCTTGCCGGGTTGAGGAATGGGTCTGTAGCTCAGCTGGTTAGAGCACTGTGTTGATAACGCAGGGGTCGTTGGTTCGAGCCCAACTAGACCCACCATAGATTCCAACGCCAGGTTAGAGGATCCCGGGGGATTAGCTCAGCTGGGAGAGCACCTGCTTTGCAAGCAGGGGGTCGTCGGTTCGATCCCGTCATCCTCCACCAAAACTTAGCGCCTGAGGGTGCTATAATCGAAGGCTCTTCAATACAAAAGCAGTCTGGCTTCAGACTGCTTTTGTATTGATCAATCTGATCAATAGGCTGTTCTTTAAAAATTCATAGAGTCGAAATCAGCGTTGCTGGTGGAAACTGCACATTCGTAAAGGTTTAGTGCAGACCGTGCCACCAGCAACAATTTTGATTGCGTCAAAACAAATATTTTGCGAAAGCAAAGATATTTAGTAATGACGAATATCTCCAAGATAGCAATATCGAGGAATTATTCACATTACGGCATAACGCGTGAGGTGTGAGACCTCACCAGTCTTTGATTTTGATTTTGTTGTTTCGCAAGAGACATCAAAGTTATAGGGTCAAGTGACTAAGAGCATATGGTGGATGCCTTGGCGATTACAGGCGACGAAAGACGTGATAGCCTGCGATAAGCTTCGGGGAGCTGGCAAATAAGCTTTGATCCGGAGATTTCTGAATGGGGAAACCCACCTAGCAATAGGTATCGCAACCTGAATACATAGGGTTGCGAGGCGAACCTGGAGAACTGAAACATCTAAGTACCCAGAGGAAAAGACATCAACCGAGATTCCGATAGTAGTGGCGAGCGAATTCGGAACAGCCTTCTAGTGATAGTCAGATTGCTAACAAAACGGAATGGAAAGTCCGGCCATAGTGGGTGATAGCCCCGTATGTGAAAGCAGTTTGGTGGTACTAGGCTAGAGACAAGTAGGGCGGGGCACGAGAAACCCTGTCTGAATATGGGGGGACCATCCTCCAAGGCTAAATACTCGTAATCGACCGATAGTGAACCAGTACCGTGAGGGAAAGGCGAAAAGAACCCCGGGAGGGGAGTGAAATAGATCCTGAAACCGTATGCTTACAAAAAGTCGGAGCCTCGTAAGGGGTGACGGCGTACCTTTTGTATAATGGGTCAGCGACTTACATTCAGTGGCAAGCTTAACCGAATAGGGGAGGCGAAGAGAAATCGAGTCCGAATAGGGCGTCTAGTCGCTGGGTGTAGACCCGAAACCAAGTGATCTATCCATGGCCAGGATGAAGGTGCCGTAACAGGTACTGGAGGTCCGAACCCACTAGTGTTGCAAAACTAGGGGATGAGCTGTGGATAGGGGTGAAAGGCTAAACAAACTTGGAAATAGCTGGTTCTCTCCGAAAACTATTTAGGTAGTGCCTCAAGTATTACCGTCGGGGGTAGAGCACTGTTTAGGCTAGGGGGTCATGGCGACTTACCAAACCTATGCAAACTCCGAATACCGACGAGTACAGCTTGGGAGACAGAGCACCGGGTGCTAACGTCCGGACTCAAGAGGGAAACAACCCAGACCGCCAGCTAAGGTCCCTAAAATTGGCTAAGTGGGAAACGAAGTGGGAAGGCTAAAACAGTCAGGATGTTGGCTTAGAAGCAGCCATCATTTAAAGAAAGCGTAATAGCTCACTGATCGAGTCGTCCTGCGCGGAAGATGTAACGGGGCTAAGCCAGTTACCGAAGCTGCGGATTTGCAATTTATTGCAAGTGGTAGGAGAGCGTTCTGTAAGCCTGTGAAGGTGTCTGGTAACGGATGCTGGAGGTATCAGAAGTGCGAATGCTGACATGAGTAGCGTTAAAGGGGGTGAAAAGCCCCCTCGCCGTAAGCGCAAGGTTTCCTACGCAACGTTCATCGGCGTAGGGTAAGTCGGCCCCTAAGGTGAGGCAGAGATGCGTAACTGATGGGAAACAGGTCAATATTCCTGTACCGATATGTAGTGCGATGTGGGGACGGAGAAGGTTAGCTCAGCCAACTGTTGGAAATGTTGGTTCAAGCCTGTAGTCATGCCTGGTAGGCAAATCCGCCGGGCTAAGATGAGGGGTGATAACGAGTCTGCTTGCAGACGAAGTGAGTGATACCCTGCTTCCAGGAAAAGCCACTAAGCTTCAGCTACATACGACCGTACCGCAAACCGACACTGGTGCGCGAGATGAGTATTCTAAGGCGCTTGAGAGAACTCAGGAGAAGGAACTCGGCAAATTAACACCGTAACTTCGGGAGAAGGTGTACCCCTAGTAAGTGAAGTTGTACAAATGGAGCTAAACGGGGTTGCAAAGAATAGGTGGCTGCGACTGTTTAATAAAAACACAGCACTCTGCAAACACGAAAGTGGACGTATAGGGTGTGACGCCTGCCCGGTGCTGGAAGATTAAATGATGGGGTGCAAGCTCTTGATTGAAGTCCCAGTAAACGGCGGCCGTAACTATAACGGTCCTAAGGTAGCGAAATTCCTTGTCGGGTAAGTTCCGACCTGCACGAATGGCGTAACGATGGCCACACTGTCTCCTCCTGAGACTCAGCGAAGTTGAAATGTTTGTGATGATGCAATCTCCCCGCGGAAAGACGGAAAGACCCCATGAACCTTTACTGTAGCTTTGTATTGGACTTTGAACAGATCTGTGTAGGATAGGTGGGAGGCTTTGAAGTGTGGTCGCTAGATCACATGGAGCCAACGTTGAAATACCACCCTGGTGTGTTTGAGGTTCTAACCTTGGTCCATTATCTGGATCGGGGACAGTGCATGGTAGGCAGTTTGACTGGGGCGGTCTCCTCCCAAAGCGTAACGGAGGAGTTCGAAGGTACGCTAGTTACGGTCGGACATCGTGACGATAGTGCAATGGCATAAGCGTGCTTAACTGCGAGACTGACAAGTCGAGCAGATGCGAAAGCAGGACATAGTGATCCGGTGGTTCTGTATGGAAGGGCCATCGCTCAACGGATAAAAGGTACTCTGGGGATAACAGGCTGATACCGCCCAAGAGTTCATATCGACGGCGGTGTTTGGCACCTCGATGTCGGCTCATCTCATCCTGGGGCTGTAGTCGGTCCCAAGGGTATGGCTGTTCGCCATTTAAAGAGGTACGTGAGCTGGGTTTAAAACGTCGTGAGACAGTTTGGTCCCTATCTTCCGTGGGCGCTGCAGATTTGAGGAAGCCTGCTCCTAGTACGAGAGGACCGGAGTGGACACACCTCTGGTGTATCGGTTGTCACGCCAGTGGCATTGCCGAGTAGCTAAGTGTGGAAGAGATAACCGCTGAAAGCATCTAAGCGGGAAACTCGTTTCAAGATGAGATCTGCCGGGGCCTTGAGCCCCCTAAAGAGTCGTTCGAGACCAGGACGTTGATAGGTCAGGTGTGGAAGCGCAGTAATGCGTTAAGCTAACTGATACTAATTGCTCGTGAGGCTTGACCCTATAACTTTGATTGAGAAATCAAGGTGAAGACTGAACGTGAAAGCGTTCAAGTTATGCCAGGCGCAATCAAAAGATAAAAAGCTGATAAAGACTCTATGAATTCGTTGGATTGAAGGTGGTTTGATTAAGAAGTTAATCGAGCGCCTTGGATCTGACAAAAAGTTTATGCCTGATGACCATAGCGATTTGGTACCACTCCTTCCCATCCCGAACAGGACAGTGAAACGAATTTGCGCCGATGATAGTGCGGGTTCCCGTGTGAAAGTAGGTCATCGTCAGGCTCTTACAGTGAAA
>NZ_CBCSIW010000040.1:0-4767 GCF_965139575.1 Comamonas aquatilis
ACAGACGGTTGACGTTGAAGGCCGGGGTCTCGATGGGGCAGCCCGCATCGACGGCCGCCACGCGCGACAGATAAGCATCCTTGGTGTCGGTGGGGATCACATTGCCCATGACCACATGGCCGACGGTGTCGGCCGCAATGCCGGCGCGCTCGATGGCGGCCTTGACCACGGTGGTGGCCAGCTGGGTGTTGGGTACGTCCTTGAGTCCGCCACCAAACGTGCCTATGGCGGTACGGGCGGTGCTGACGACGAAGATGTCTTTGGTGCTCATGATGGCTTTTCCATTGATTTATCAAAAACAGGAGCGCATGGTGCGCTCCTGGCAATGGCTTAAGACCTTTTTGGCTTAAACCTAAGTGGGCTGCGCTTCGCGCAGCAGTTTTTTGTTGATCTTGCCCACGCTGGTCTTGGGAATCTCGGCGACCAGACAGATGCGGCTGAGTTCGGGCACGGCATAGGCGCTGATGCGCTTGGCCTGCACATGGCTTTGCAGATGCTCGCGAATGAATTCGGGCTTCACATCGGCGGCGGCCACCACAAAGGCCATGGGGCGCTCGCCCCATTTGGCGTCCGGCACGCCGATCACGGCAGCTTCGCTGACTCCGGGCACCTGGGTGATCAGGCCTTCCACCTCGATGGAGGACACCCATTCGCCGCCGGTCTTGATCACGTCTTTCAGGCGATCGACGATCTGCACCATGCCGTCGGCATGCATGACGGCAATGTCCTGGGTATGCAGATAGCCGCCGCGCCAGAGTTCCTCCGAAGCTTCGGGCTTCTTGAAGTAGATCGGGGTGAGCGAGGGCGAGCGCAGCACGACTTCGCCACGGGTCACGCCGTCGCGCGGCACATCCTTCATGTCTTCATCGACCACGCGGAAATCCACCATCAGCGAAGGCATGCCGGTGGAGCTGCGCAGGCGCACATCGTCTTGCTTGCTGAGCTCGGCGTGGGTGGGATTCAGCGCCAGCGAGACCACGGGGCCGGTTTCCGACATGCCGTAGCCAGCAAACACATCCATTCCCTTGGCCAGTGCGGCTTCGCACAAGCCGGCCGGCAGGGCCGAGCCGCCGATGACGACCTTCCAGCCGCTCAAATCCTGGCCCGTCTTGTCTGCGCCCGTCACCAGCATTTGCAAAATCGTGGGCACGCAGTGCGAGAACGTGACTTTCTCGGTCTCGCGCAGCTTGAGCAGCACGTCCGGCAGATAGCGTCCCGGCAGCACCGTGCGCAAGCCCAACATGAGGGAGATATAGGGGAAGCCCCAGCCCAGCACATGGAACATGGGAGTGATGGGCATATACACATCGCCGCGATGCAGACGTTGCTCGCCCATGGGCGAGCACATGCTCAGTGCCGTAGCCAGCGCGTGCATGACGATATGGCGATGGCTGTAGCACACGCCCTTGGGATCGCCCGTGGTACCCGTGGTGTAGAAGGTGACGGCCTTGGTGTTTTCGTCCAGCTCGGGAAAGTCATAGTCGGCAGCAGCACTGGACACCAGGGCCTCGTACTCACCGGCCACGTCAAACGAGGTGGCAGGCAGCACGCCGTCGTCCGAGAGCACGACGATATGACGTATGTGCGGCAGCTGGGCGCGGATTTCCTCAATCACCGGCAGAAAATCCGTGTGCACCAGCAGCACATCGGTGTCGGCATCGTTCAAGGTATAGAGAATTTGCGCAGGCGACAGGCGCACGTTCACGGTGAACAGGGTGGCGCCCATCATGGGGATGCCAAAGTAACTCTCCAGATAGCGGTGACTGTCCCAGTCCATCACGGCTACGGTGCTGCCGGCGCCCACATCCAGCGCCGTGAGCGCATGGGCCAGCTGGCCTATGCGCTGGCTGAAGTCACGATAGCTGTAACGCATTTGTCCGCGATACGTGATCTCCTGCTCCCCGTGCAGGCTCATGGCATTGATCAGCAGTTGCTTGATCAGCAAGGGATAGGTGTACGCCGAGGGTGTTGGCGTCAGCAGATTGAGATTGGCGGTCATGGTCATATCGTCTTGCCCAAAGAAAATCAAAGGAAACAAAGCGTGGCGTTCAAGCCTTGAATGGCGGCCTCAGCCAGAGCTTGCCGTCCAGTATCAGGGTTTCATACATCGGAATCAGCAACCCGGGCGACGCCGTGCACTGGCCGTTTTTGATGTTGAACTGCAGGCCGTGCGCCGGGCAGCGAAGCACATGGGCTTCGCAGCTGCCGCTGGCCATGGAAGCGCCCGCATGCGGGCAGCTGTTTTCCAGGGCATAGAATTCACCTTCCACATTGAGCAGCAAAATGGATTCGCCCCCCGGGGCGAAGACCAGCTTGCGGCCGCCGGGCGGCAAATCCCTGGCCTCGCCCGCGGCAATCAGCGCCGTATCAGGCAAAGTCGCGGTCGACAGCACAGGCATGCTCCATGGCGCGCAGCAGCTCGGCGGGCGCCACCGCTCCCGTCACCTGCAAACGCTGGTTGAACACCATATGCGGCACGCCGCCGCTGTGCTGCAAGCCGCTTTGGTATTGCAGCGCATCGAACTCTCCGGGATTCCAGTTCAGCGCAGCGGTATGAGCCAGTTGCTGCAGCACGGCGGTATCGCCAATATTGCGTCCCTGCACAAAATAGGCGGCAAAAATGGATTCCACAAAGCCGATCATGGCCTGGCTGTCCAGCTGCGTCTGGGCGTAATTGACCAGAGCGCAAACCAGGCGCGTGTTCGGGAAAGTCTCGATCGCAGCGTGGTTGATCTGCAGGCCAGCCGCCTCAGCAGCGGCACGCACTTGCGCGCGGCGCATTTCCACAGCCTTGGGACCGCCCAGACGGGCTTCATAAAAAGCCTGATAAGGCAGGCCTTGCTCAGGGATCTGGGGCAGCAAGGTGTCGGCGTGCCAGTGCAGATCAAGCAGCAGCTCGGGCTGCTTGGCCAGCAAGGCCGTATGCGCCGTCAGCAGATTGCGCAGACCGATCCAGCACCAGGGGCAGATCAGATCCAGCGAGAAATCGATTTGCAGGTTTTGCTTCATGACCATCTCCTCAGACCAGCTCTTGCAGCAGAGCGTGCACGCCATCCCAGGGGCCATAGCCGGCAGCAGGGTTCAGATGCCCGACTTCGCCCAGGTCCACCAGGCGCGCGCCCCAATCCATGGACAACTGGTGCATGCGTTCGAACTGCGCCAGCGGATCATTGCGGCTGGCGGCAACCAGGGTGGGAAACGGCAGCGGACTGCGCGGCATGGGGCACCAGCCATTGGCCTGCAGCTGCTCCAACGTGGGATAGCCAGCCGGCATGGGGCTCTCCACATCTGCCGGCGTGGCCAGCAGTGCGCCATGAATCTTACGCCCCTGCTGCTGCGCCCAGTGCACAGTAGTAATGCAGCCGGCACTGTGGGCAACGATGATGACCGGGCCCTCAATCGTGGCCAGCGCATCGTCCAGCGCCTGCACGCGCGCCGCACGGCTGAGCTTGTCATGCTCAAGCGGCGGCACGGTCACGGACTTGGGCAGCTGCTTGGCCAGATGGGTCTGCCAGTGATCTTCCACATGGTCGCGCAGGCCGGGAACGATCAGAAAAGTAAGGTCTGCGGGATAAGAGCCGGTATTCATGGTGATGCAGGTAATAAGAGAAGAGGCCAGACTGGCTGGCCGTGCGTTTGCCTAACGCTCAAAAAGGCTTGGAGCCGATGATTCCCGCCCGCTCCATCTTGCGATGACAGGCCGGATAGTCCATGACGGCATAGTGCTGGGTGGCGGTGTTGTCCCAGATGGCAATGCTGTTGGGTTTCCAGCGCCAGCGCACCTGGTACTCAGGAATCTGCGCCTGGCTGACCAGATAGCGCAGTAGCTCGCCGGCGCCATGGGTGTGATCCTGGCCCACGCGCACGCGGGTCGGGGTGTGGAAATTGGTGAAGTGGGTGGTGAAGCCATTCACATACAGCAGCTTCTCGCCGGTTTCCGGGTGGGTACGCACCACGGGATGCTCGGGATCGGGGTACTGGGCCTTGAGGGCCAGACGCTTTTCGATGGGCATGGCGGCGCCGAAGCTGAACTCGATACTGTGGCGGGCCCGCAGCTCCTGAATCTGCGCTTTCACGCCTTCAGGCAGGCCTTCATAGGCCAGCACCATATTCGCCCACATGGTGTCGCCGCCTACGGGCGGGCACTCTATGCAGCGCAGCACTGCGCCAAACTGCGGCACGTCACGCCAGGTCGTGTCCGAGTGCCAGGCGTTTTCGTAGCGGTCGGGCGGGCTGGCCGGAGTTTTGTAGATTTGCAACAGACCCGGATTTTCCGGATCGGAACCCACCACCGGATGGTCCTCCAGCTCCCCGAACTTGCGCGCGAATGCCACATGATCGGCACGGCTGATCTCCTGATCACGCAAAAACAGCACGCGGTGCGTAAGCAGCGCCTTGCGGATTTCTGCAAACAGGGCCGCGTCCTGCACAGCATCGGCCAGATTCACGCCCGTGAGTTCCGCGCCTATGGCGCAGGTCAGTTGTTCTACTTTCATTTTTTGTCTCCTCCGGGTGTGCTGGATTTAGAGCGTGAAGATGGCCGAGCCCACAATCTTTCGCGCTTCCAGATCGCGGTGTGCCTGAACTGCATCGGCCAGCTCATAGCGCTTGCTGATGTCCACCTTGATGCGGCCTTCGGCCACATGGCTGAACAGCTCGTTGGCCAGCTCTGCACGCTCGACAGGGTCGGCAATGTAGTGCGCCGAGGCGGGACGGGTCAGGAACAGCGAGCCCTTGCCGGCCAGGATCTGCGGATTGAACGGAGGG
>NZ_CBCSIW010000041.1:0-4119 GCF_965139575.1 Comamonas aquatilis
GGCGATGGCATAGCCTTGCTGAAATCAAATCGCCCTTGTTGATTGGTCGCGGCCTCAATTACAGCCTGCGAAGCTAGCACTTTGTTCGTGACCCAATTTGGCATCTTTGCTCCTTGAAAAAACAAAAGCGCCCTCGGATGAAGACGCTTTTGTTTTGGCCCCGCTTAGCCCTGCGGGGGAAGGCACATGCATGCCGCATGCTGGCTACTCGCTCACATATCAAAACCTCCGGGCGAAAAAAAGCCACCGGTAAGGTGGCTGTACATAAGAAAGCTGTACTCGGCGAGCTGTTAGCACTCTTGCTACCAATGGCGGTAGCTATGGCGCATACGCAATTGCCTCTCCTCTTGTCTTCTCTTGGCTTTTTCAGGCGGTTCGCACTGCTCGATGTTGGTTGGAGTGGGGAAATCGTCTCCCCTGGCGAAAACTTGTTTGACTGTTTTCCAAACTTTCAGGAACGACGATGGGATGCGGCTTATAGACATATAGACCTCCGGTCTATCACTGCGAGCTAGGGTAGTTCGCCTTATCTCTGGGTGCTCCTTTGTCAGGCCCTGTCGTTGCCTGGACGTGCCTGGGGCTTGGGCTGCTGAGCTTCTTGCTTTGGTAAATGGGTTTGATCGAGACTCGAGGGTATGGGTTGAATCTTTGAGGTTGGCTCATGAAGGATGAGCCACATGTCGCGCCAAAATTCGGTCTGTCGTTTGTGCCTAAGTAATGAAAACATATAAACCTCCGGTCGGATGCTTTTTCAAGCGGAGGAGATTTTGTTGAGGACCGCTTGTAGCAAGATTCGGTTGGTTTTTTTATGAAGCATCTGCTCACGTGTTTCCGCTTGCAACGCTGCATCCGTTTGGAATGGTGTGTGGAAAACATAGTCGTCATCTGAGACGCTACGACTATCGATATCCTTCTTCGCTGCGGGATTTCTAGAGCGAATATTGAAAATGGTTTTGTCGATGAAAGACATATAGACCTCCGGTCTATGGTGGCTGTCAAGATTGATCGCCTGAATCCACAGTACTCCTTTAAATGACCTTAAACGTCACACTCCAAAAACGGCGTCAGGAACGTAGCTGAGCTTTCAAGCTGCGTTAACCGCAATCTCCGTCAGTCCTCAGACGGCAGGAGCAGGCCGTGCTCGCGGCAGTAGGCCATTTCCTCGTCGTAGTCGGTGTCCTCCAGCACCAGGGTGCCGTCAGGTCCGTAAATGTTTCGTGTCGGCGCGCCCATGGCTTGGTCGATGCGTTCAACACGGTAGCCGTGGCGATCCCAGCATCCGTTGGGGCTGTTGGGGCTGGCTGGCTTCTGGGAGGTGTTGGCAGCTTCCATTGTTTTGAAATTCCGTTGGTAATGAGGTGGAGCCTATTCATCCAGCAGGTGCGCTTTGATGAAGGGGCCAAAAAACGGGTGGTCGCCTTTTTTGTATTCCAGGCGGAGGCAGTCACCCGGATTGAAGCCACCAGGCGGTGAAATATGGGCATCCACTCGAACGTCAAAACCCATGTCTCCACTGACCACGGTTAGGTTCCAGGCTCCGCTGACGAATTGCTCGGCGCGTTTCACCTTGGCGCGTAGGAAGGACGTCTGCAGGGTTGCTGCAACCACTTCATCATGTGTTTTGCTGGGCAGCTCCTGGTCTGTCTGTTTGGGAAGGTCAGCCCAGGAGAGGGTTTCATCTTCTCCATCGCTATTGCGCAGCGGGCGCAGCTCAACATCACGATAGACGACGATGTTTGGCGCTCCTGGCGAGCAGTGACGGTCGCCAAACTGAAAGTTGGAGAGAGGGCGCCCCACCCAGTCAGCAGGTATCGAATGGGCGCCGGGCTTGGCGGGGCAGAGGATTTCCAGTAGTGCGCCGTTGTTGTTGGGGTACTCCAAGTCATTGACGACGATGGCCAGATCACCAGGTTTGCACTGCATTTTCACTCCAAATTACTGTGTATTTGTACAGTATCTTAAGGCGAGGTACTGGTCTGGTCAACGCATGAATATCACTTGATACGTTTTGATTTTGAGTATTAAAACAATCATTTATGTTAGAAAGCTGCATATCTGTAGCAATCAGTCCGCAGCACCGCAAGCGATGCTGTGGGTTGATCCCGGTTGACGCTCCGGGCGGCGCCGCTATCGCGGTGGGCTTTTCTTTTCTTGGCATCCCTGTATGCCTCACCCCCGTACTTAGCCCCAGGGTCTGGACTTTGCGTGACCTTTGATGTTCCTGTTGCCGATCCCATCCGGGGGCAGAGCAGTACTGACTACAGCGCACGACGACCTTTTGTATCCCGCTGCCGCCCGCGGTGCCCTATGTTTATCCAGCCGTGCTGCTGCATGAGCCGTGGTGCTGGCTCGATCACCTGGCACCCGCCGCTGTTGTTTAGCGACGGGATTGAATGTACCAAATGATATTGATTTATGCAATATCAAAAGATACTGTTTTGGCGAAAAAAAAGCCGACGAGTGTCGGCTGGCTACATCATTGGATCCTCAATTTCCGGTGGTCATGGCTTCATTCGCTTCATGAAGCATGCTGGCAATGAGTCGCAGAGTCGTGTGCAGACTGGAGTTTTCATCTTTGATGTTCGTTGCGCAGAGCTCGGCTAAGTCCGCAGCCGTTTCCAGTCGCCCTCGGCAAAACGCTTCCCGCTCTTGTTTGGTAGCCAGGCACAGCGTCCCCCCACCGTGATGGAAAAGCGTTACGGGCTCCTCGGGGGAGGGACTGCTGCTCACAAATACCTCATGAAAATACTGTTGTTCCGTACAGTATTCATGGGCGAAGCAAGTTTGTCAATTTATCGGAAAGTCAAAAATTCAAACGTTACGCGCGTGTTTGGGGCAGATCCAGCATGCCGCGCAGCAGGTTTTCTATGCGTCGCACCTCGGCAGGCTCCAGTTTTGCGATGGCTGCAACCACTTCCCGCGAGAGTGCGCGCTCTTGAAATTTTGTGTCGCTAAACCAACCCGTAGCGCCAGGCAGTTGCTCGCAGAGCACGATAGTTTTTTCGGTGATCGGCCGAATGCCGGAAATCATGTGATTTACATAACCACCATCTTTGTACCCCAGCGCCCGACCAAGGGCGGCGCGCCCACCCATGTGATCGGCTAGCGCAGCCAAGCGCTCGCGTCTGAAGGTATCAACAGCATCTTTGTCCATCTGAACAGGATAGACAGCCCGTATCTTATGGTACAGATCTGAATTCATATCAAAAGGTACTCGGAAAGTATCAAAAGATATAGAATTGGTGCATGAGCAAACTTACGCCATGCCTTGAACTGAGGACGTACCTTGAGTCTGAAGGTGCGCTCTCCATAGCCCAGCTCCGCGAGAGCGTTGGTGCCAAGAAGGACGACCAGATTCGTCATTGGCGGGATGGCATTCGCCGTCCGAAGCCGATAACTGCAGTTGCCATTGAGCAGGCAACGCAGGGCGCAGTGCCGCGCCAAGTTTGGTATCCCAAAGACTGGGAGCAAATTTGGCCCGAGCTAGCGCGCGAGGTTGCAGACGTGAGGGGAACGAGCAATGGCTGACTCCAGCGCACGCATCAAACAACTCTCGCACCTGTCCAAGGCCCAGAACGCGGCCCTTGGTGCTGTGATGAATGCCCTCAAGGGGCTTTCCCCGGAGGACGCCCAGGAGGTCTTGGATCACGCCATCGGCCACCTGGCCACCGACGATCAGACCCCGATGTTTGCCCGTGGCATTGCCGGCCCGTTTGGCAAGTTGGACACCCCGGCCAAAACGTGGATCGACTCCCGCACTGATGAGCTGTTCCGTCAAAAGGCCGCCGCGCGCCGTCAGGACGTATCCGGGGCCCAGCGTGACTGCATCTACGCCTGGGTTCACGGCAAGACCTATACGGTGATGGTGGCTGAAAAAGCTTTGCATGACGCCAATGCTATGGACATCCGTGAACAAATGGCAGTGCCATTTGAGGGGAGCGAATTCGGAGGGCGTGGCCGATGAGCGTGACCATGATGGCGCCAGCGGCCATACCGCTGACGATGAGTAGCCGCGAGATTGCGGATCTGACTGGCAAGCGCCATGACAACGTTGTTGCCGACATCCGCAAGATGCTTGCTGAGCTCGGACTTGATCCCCTGAAATTTCAGGGCATCTAT
>NZ_CBCSIW010000042.1:0-3274 GCF_965139575.1 Comamonas aquatilis
GCTTTGAGCGCTGCGTTGTATTGCTTCCAGTTGGTGGTGCGATAGCGAGGTTTGGACTGCGGGGAATGACTCATCGCACGAGGCTACCTGACCCTAGCCTGCGATTTATGCAACAACGCCACTTCTAAGTTGAACGACTGCATCCAGCCTGAAGTAGCCATAAAGTCGAAATTTTCCAACGACTGCGCAGTCGTAAGAAGCCGCGTTCACGCAAGGAAAAGAGCGCTATGTGCGAGCGCTCTTTTCATAGCTAAGACTGCACAACAGGTGCGCCAGACAGAGGTTATTTGCCGCCCAACATCACGAAGGCTAGCTCGAGTTTACGACTTTACGGTTACAAGTCACCGCCCCGCAAACCCGCATGAATGCTAGCCCCGGGTTTACGACTTTATTTGCCGGTTTACGACTTTAATTACCCAGAACACTACAGACGCATCAGTTCACCGAAGCGCCAGACTCATACCAGTTCTTGACCAGATTGCGCTCGTCGTCCGACAGGGCGCCGGGGTTGCCGAAAGGCATTTTGCGCAACTGAACCACTTGTTGGTAAATCTGCTGGGCATGCGATTTGACGGCTTCCGGAGAATCCAGACGCACGCTCTTTTGCTGAATGGCTGCACCGTGGCACAGCACGCAGTGTTGCTGGAACACGGCATTGACCTTGGCAAAGCCATCACCGCCTGCAGCGGCTGCGGCCACCGCAGGCGCAGTTGCCGAAGCTTCAGGCGCTGGAGCAGCAGGAGCCACCGCAGCAGGAGCGGGAGCAGGAGTTGCAGCTGCAACAGGAGCTGGAGCCGGCTTGAGCCAGGCAAACACGGCAATCAGCGCGACCACGCCCACTGCAGCATAAGGCCAGGGGTGGCTGTTGCGACCCAGCTTGAAGCCATGGCGCATCACAAAGAACTGACGAATGGCAGCACCGGCAAACATCATGCCGATCAGAACCAGCCAGTTCAGCTCATGGCTGTACAACCAACCGTAGTGGTTGGACAACATGGCGAACAGCACGGGCAGCGTGAAGTAGGTGTTGTGCACGCTGCGCTGCTTGGCGCGCTGGCCGTGCAGAGGGTCCACGGGCTGACCGGCCTTCAGAGCCGCCACCACCTTGCGCTGGCCAGGGATGATCCAGAAGAACACGTTGGCGCTCATGGAAGTCGCGATCATTGCGCCCATCAGCAGGAAGGCAGCCTGGCCGGGGAAGATGTGGCAGGCCAGGAAGGCGGCAATACACACCAGCACCAGCACCATGGCGCCAACGGTGGCGTCGCCATTCTTCTTCTGACCGAAGGTACGACAGATGAAGTCATACAGCAGCCAGAAAACGACCAGGAAGGACAGTGCGGAGCCGATGGCTGCAGCCGAGCTCATGGCATTCGGATCACCGGGATTGACTAGGTAGATCTTGGCATTCCACAGATAGGAAACCGTCAGCAGCGCAAAGCCGGACAGCCAGGTGGTGTAGCTCTCCCAGTAGAACCAATGCAGGTGATCCGGCATCTTGGGCGGCGAGACATTGAACTTGACGGGGTGGTAGAAACCACCGCCGTGCACAGCCCAGAGTTCGCCGCTGACGCCCTGTTTCTTCAAGTCTTCATCGACAGGCGGCGTCAAGCTGCTGTCCAGGAACACGAAATAGAAAGAGGAGCCCACCCAAGCAATGGCGGTAATGACGTGGAGCCAACGCAATAGCAGGTTGGCCCAGTCGAGAATGTAGCTTTCCATAGCTCTCAACCTTGGCAGCGTGGGGCTGCCGTTCAACCTGCTCACCACTGCGGGCGCTCTGAGCAGTAGAAAAGGCCACGCTCCCTAGGCTAGAAGCTTAGGGGCACCGCTGCGACCTGTCTGTTGACAAAAATTGTATACACTTAACCACATCAAGCCAATCAAACAATGTCTCTCAACCCTCAGTGATTTCCCTTGGTTGTGCATTTTTTGGCCTCGTTGCGTACTGGCTGCTCCACTGAAAACCGATGTTTAGCAGGGCTGACGCCATCTGCAACACAGCCAGAGGCCGATGCCGGACGGCCCGGGATTCGGGCGTTCTGATTGACCAAGACTGATGCTTCAGTGCTGCAGATTTTGCAGCAGCTGTGCGGCAACGGCGACGGCAATCACATCGGGCTCCTTGCCCGTGATGCCGGCCACACCGATAGGGCAGGTCACTTGTGCCAGCTCTGTGTCGCTAAAGCCTCTATCGCGCAAACGGCGCCTGAAGGTTGCCCATTTGGTTTTGCTGCCGATAAGGCCGATAAAGCCCAGATCGGCTCTGGCCCGCTGACGCAGCAGGCACTGGGCCACGATCTCCAGATCCTCTGCATGGCTGAAGCTCATGATCAGCACCTGCGACTGTGCAGGCAAATCGTGCACCGCTGACTGCACGGGATCGGAGTACTCGCATTGCACACCCAAGGCCACATCCTCGGGAAATACCGCGTCACGGCTATCCACCCAGACAACGCGGTACGGTAGACAAGAGAGTATGCGCACCAAGGCATGGCCCACATGCCCGGCCCCAAACAAGGCGACGCTGCGCGATGGCATGGGCAGCAAGGCCTGCAAGCGCTGCTGCTCTCCCGCTGCATAAAACGTATAGCTGAGAACCACGGCACCGCCACAGCACTGCCCCAGACTGGGGCCTAGCGCGTAGTGCTGAGTCACGGGCTGCGCCAACGCCTCAGCCCCAGGCGGCTGGGCCAACAAACGCTGGGCATGTTCTATGGCCTGCCATTCCAGATGGCCTCCGCCAATGGTTCCGAACACGGTATCGGCAAAAACGGCCATCCACGCCCCAGCTTCACGCGGAGCCGATCCGCGCGTGCTCGCCACCTGCACCCAGCACAGCGGTTGCTCCGCCACGCGGGCCAGAATGCTTTTGTATGACTGACTCCACATCCCTGCATATTCTCTGATTTTTGTCCGCTGCTCAGACAGAAACTGATATGAACTGCGCATCAAAGCCGCCATACCCACGGCGCCTCCTACAGCAGCTGCACAAGATGGCTGCTGTACTTGCGCGCCGCGGCGCAGTATCTTTTTGTGACCGGGGCGGCGAATCTCCGCGGTTTCCCTGTCGCGGCGGCATTTGGAGATACGCTTGACCTATGTCGGAGAACACTGAAATGCCCCAAAACTCACAGCCAACCGTCACTCCCGCTGAGCGCAAGAACCCTTTGCGCTGGGCGGCGGCCATGGTCGCCTCGATCACAGCCCTGATTACCGGCTGCCAGATCGTGCCCGGAAGCATGGGTCCCGGCCCCGGCCCCGGCCCCGGTCC
>NZ_CBCSIW010000043.1:0-2387 GCF_965139575.1 Comamonas aquatilis
CATTCTTCAAGCACGGCCTGGGCGGTTTCCAGGCCTGCGTCTTCAAAGCCGGGAATCTGGGCGATCTGCTCGAGCTGGACCAGATGCTCCATGTCGAACAGCATGTCTTTGATAGGTGCGGCGTATGTCATCGTCTTGGCTTCCTTCTAGTTCCGGGCACAGGTCCAGGCCTGTTGAGTTGACGTTTACGTAAACGGCAGCAATTCTAGAGCGCACAGCAGCTCAAAGCAGCGCTGTCTTTGTCGCCATGGTGCGCACCAACCTATGCAAACAGCGGCCGATGGCCGCGCAGGCCTTGCCAGCAGCCGCTTTCGGGCGGTTGAGGGTGTCCTAGGGGTTTACCTTGATTGTCGCTAGAAGGAAAAAGTTTGGCGCGTTTAGAGAAATATATTTTTGAGTTTTTTTCTACATTTGAATCAAGCGGAATTGTCAGTTCCATTAATTAATGAAATGTGAAACCGATATTCAGCCCTGTTTATATGTATTGGGCTAATCGATCGAGAATAAAAACTGCGCCCTGATAACGGAGACGAAGCGTGCTTTCCACTGAAGCAGATTCCCATGCCAACCAAAGCGATGATTACGCGGTAGCGCCTGCGCGTGCCTGGTTTGCCTTTGTCATGATTTTCCTGCTCATGCTCTCTGACTATATAGATAGGCAGATTGTGGTTTCGCTGTTTCCGCATTTGAAAGAGGAATGGGGATTATCGGACAAGCAATTGGGTGCCCTGGTTTCGGTTATTTCCGTGGTGGTGGCCGTGGGCAGTTTGCCTGTGGCCATGATGGCCGATCGATTTGGCCGCGTGAAAAGCATTGTGGTCATGGCGTCCGTGTGGAGCATGGCCACCATTGCCTGCGTGTTTGCGCGCAACTACTCCCAGCTTTTCGCAGCCCGTGCGGTGGTGGGCCTGGGCGAGACGGGTTATGGCGCTGCAGGTTCGGCCCTGGTCAACGGCTTGTTTCCCAAACGCTGGCATTCCACCTTGCTGGGTGCCTTTTTTGCGGCTTCCGCACAGGGTGCCGTGTTGGGCGTAATTTTGGGCGGGGTGATTGCCGATCACTGGGGCTGGCGCGCGGCTTTTGGCGCCGTGGGCTTTCCTGGCCTGATGATGGCCCTGCTTTTCATGCTGGTGCCCGATTACAAGAATGTGGTGGTGCGCTTTGCGCCCAAGGTGCAGTCCAAAAGCCCCAAGGCATTTGTCAAACGTCTGTATGCCGCGCTGACCCATGGGCCCACCCTGCTGTGGGTGTGTCTGGCCGGCGCATTTGAGCTGATTCTGGTGTCCACCATCTGGGCCTGGATGCCCAGCTTCTTCAACCGCTTTCACGGCATGGATGTCACCGATGCCGCCAAGCATGCGGCGCTGGTCGTGCTGTGCTGCGCCGTGGGCGCTTTGTTTTGGGGCTGGGTGGCGGACCGCCTCAGCCAGCGCAGCCCGCGCAACAAGCTGCTGGCCATGTGCGTGCTGACCTTGCTCACCTTTGCCGTGTTCACCTATGCGTTTACCGCTCATCTAGAGGTGTCGACCCAGTACGCACTAATTTTGCTCGGCAGCTTCTTGATGACCTGCAGCGTGGGTGTGACCACCAGCACCGTGCTCAATGTGACTCACCCTGGCTTGCGGGCCACGGGCAGCGCGGTGCTGGCCTTGTTTCAGAATCTGTTCGGCTTGGCCGTCGGCCCTCTCTTTGGTGGCATTATTTCCGACGCTTGGGGCCTGGATGTTGCGCTGGCTGCTATTCCTTCGATAGCAATTTTGTCTGCTATCTGCTTTTGGAAAGCCTCACGCAGCTATGAGGCCGATATGGCGCTGGTGGCAGCGGTGCTGCGCCAGGAGGCTGCGGGTGAGCGCGTGGAAAACACCGCAGTGCTGCCTCCTTTGACGGCGGCGCAGGCCTGATGTTTTTTGACTGGATTTTTTGATGGCGGTGTCGGCGGTTGCCTGGTGGAGCCGCTGCCCGCAGTGTTTATTGGAATTTGACAGGAGTTTGTATGGCTAAAGTAATCCGTTATCACGAAGTTGGCGGCCCCGAAGTGTTGCGCCAGGAGGAAATCGAAGTCGGTCAACCGGGTCCAGGCCAGGTCCGTCTCAAGCAAGGTGCTGTGGCTCTGAACTTTGCCGACACTTATTTCCGCTCCGGTCTGTATCCTTCGCCCCTGCCCGCAGGCGTGGGTAGCGAAGCCTGCGGCACCATCACGGCCGTGGGCGAAGGCGTCACCGATTTCAAGATTGGTGACCGTGTGACCTATACCGGCGCGCTCAACACGCTGGGTGCCTATGCGACAGAGCGTCTGATTTCTGCCGCCCCTCTGATTCGCCTGCCCGACAACATCAGCTTTGAAACCGCTGCCGCGATCACCATGCGCGGTCTGACGGCTGCTTATC
>NZ_CBCSIW010000044.1:0-1812 GCF_965139575.1 Comamonas aquatilis
CCGCACCTATCAAAGACATGCTGTTCGACATGGAGCATCTGGTCCAGCTCGAGCAGATCGCCCAGATTCCCGGCTTTGAAGACGCAGGCCTGGAAACCGCCCAGGCCGTGCTTGAAGAATGCGCCAAGCTGTGCGAGGGCGTGGTCGCTCCCCTCAATGTGGCCGGCGATGTGAATCCCTCCTCCTTCAAGGATGGCGTCGTCACCACCACACCCGGCTTTGCCGATGCCTTCAAGCAATACGCCCAGGGCGGCTGGCAAGGTCTGCAGCACCCCACGGACTTTGGCGGCCAGGGCCTGCCCAAAACCATTGGTGCGGCCTGCATAGAAATGCTCAACAGCGCCAATCTGAGCTTTGCCCTATGCCCGCTGCTCACCGATGGTGCCATCGAAGCCCTGCTGACGGCCGGCAGCGACGCGCTCAAGGCCCAATATCTGGAGAAGCTGGTCACCGGCGAGTGGACCGGCACCATGAATCTGACCGAGCCCCAGGCCGGCTCCGATCTGGCCCTGGTGCGCACCAAGGCCGAACCCCAGGCCGATGGCGCCTACAAGGTCTTCGGCACCAAGATCTTCATCACCTATGGCGAGCACGATATGGCGGACAACATCGTCCACCTGGTGCTGGCCCGGGTTGCAGGGGCCCCCGAAGGCGTCAAGGGCATCAGCCTGTTTGTGGTGCCCAAGTTCCTGGTGAATGCCGATGGCTCTCTGGGCCAGCGTAACGATGTGCATTGCGTCTCCATCGAGCACAAGATGGGCATCAAGGCCTCGCCCACGGCCGTGCTGCAGTTTGGCGACGGCATGGCGGCGAGCATTGCAGACAGCGCCGGACCCGGCGCCGTGGGTTACCTGGTCGGTGAAGAGAACCGCGGCCTGGAGTACATGTTCATCATGATGAACGCCGCCCGCTACGCCGTGGGCGTGCAAGGCATTGCCGTGGCCGAACGCGCCTACCAGCATGCCGTGGCCTACGCCAAGGAGCGGGTGCAAAGCCGTCCCGTCGATGGCTCGGTCAAGGCCAGTGCCACCATCATTCACCACCCCGATGTGCGTCGCATGCTCATGACCATGCGCGCCAGCGTGGAAGGCTGCCGTGCCATGGCCACGGTGGCGGCCGCCGCCTATGACGCGGCCCACAACCACCCCGACGCTGAGGTACGCCAGCAAAACCAGGCTTTCTATGAATTCATGGTGCCCCTGGTCAAGGGTTACAGCACCGAGATGAGCCTGGAAGTGACCAGCCTGGGCGTGCAAGTGCACGGCGGCATGGGCTTTATCGAGGAAACCGGCGCCGCCCAGTACTACCGCGACGCCAAGATCCTGACCATCTACGAAGGCACGACCGCCATCCAGGCCAACGACCTCGTGGGTCGCAAGACCGGCCGCGATGGCGGCCAGAGCGCCAAGGCCATTGCCGCGCAGATAGCGAAAACCGAAGCCGAACTCAAGGCCAGCGGCACGGTCACGGCACTGGCCGTGGCCAAGCAACTGGGCCAGGCACGCCAGGCTTTTGTGCAGGTGGTGGACTTTGTGGTCGCCCAGGCCAAGGCAGATCCCAATGCCGTCTATGCGGGCAGCGTCCCCTATCTGCTGCTGACCGGCAATCTGGTCGCCGGCTGGCAGCTGGGCCGCTCGGTACTGGTGGCTCAGGAACTGTTGCAAAAGGGACAGGAAACCGCGTTCATGCAGGCGAAACTGACAACCGCCCGCTTCTATGCCGAGCACATTCTGAGCCGCGTGGCCGGTCAGGCCGATGCGGTGCTGAACGGCGCTGCCAGCGTGATGGCCTTGCCCATGGAAGCGTTCTGAT
>NZ_CBCSIW010000045.1:0-1781 GCF_965139575.1 Comamonas aquatilis
GCAAAAGCCGATCTGAGCGTAAGAAGCGCGCGTGGCTACCGGCACGTCGGGATGCGTCGCAAACGTGTACCAGCGGCCAGCCTCGCGATACGCAAGGTGCTGCCGGATCTGCTCCCTGCGCTGTCCATTCGCCAGCGTGTATTCCCAAGCCAGCGGGCCGATGATGTCACTTCCATTGGTCGCAAACTTGTCCGGCGCCAAGGCAATGGCCGAGGCATCGGTGAATGTCAGCCACGCTGTCTCGCGCTGGGTTTGCGTCATGCCTGCCCAGCCAGGGATAAAAGCCTCGGCGCGTGCAGCGTCATAACTGGTGCGACGCAGAAACCATCCCAAGTCCTGGTGCAGGTATGTGGGCGTCAGTTGCTGAGCCAACGCAATGTCTGCAGCAAAGTCCGCCGGGTTATAGCCTGGCGGGGGCGCCCAGGGCAGCATGTTGCCGGCCACGTTGGTGACGCAGTGCCGGAACCCGGTACCCATCGTCTTGCGATCCGCCGCTCCAGTCGGTTGGTGTGGAGCGTACTGACTGTATTTGTGCAAGTCGCCATCCGCATCAACAGAGTGGATCGCCTTATCAGTCTGGTATTCACGATGCACCCCGGCGCGCACCTCATTGCGATATGTGACGCCCTCTCGGCCCAGACGGTGAGGCACACCAGCATTGGCCAGGAGATCGGCTCCATAGCTAGCGTCGATAAAAACGTTTGCTGTGTAGGTATCTCCCGTCGTCGTCACACTGCGGATCTTGGCGCCACGCCCTGCGATCTTGCCCTCCAACTGGCCAAGCACTCGAATGGCCTGGTTGCGCTCCACGCCCACAAGTTGCTCGCTGAGCTTGATCGTGATGTTGGGCTCGACAGAAAGCAACTGATTGAATGCCACCACCGCATCGCTAGGCGCGAAGCACCAGCGCAGGCGATCATTGGTGTAGCCGGTACGACTGCTGAGGATATCGGTAAATTCCTTGACCGGCCCCCACCAATTGCGGGTCGCCACGGCGTCAGTAATACCGAGACCACCGGTCAGCATGCCGCCGACCTGCGGGGCATCTGTCGCAATGATCACCGTTTTACCGGCACGAGCCAGCACGATGGCCGCGAATATGCCTTGCGGCGTTGCCCCCCAGACAAATGCATCTGTGGTTGTAGCCATTTAAGCCCCCTTGATCGCAGCGAAGAATCGCTGCATCGCGGCGTTCATCGCCAGCATCTGTACCGAGTTCAAGGACTTTCCGAACTGAGCCGCCCGAATGGTCCCCGCGTAGAAGCTCGCTGCGCCTGCTGAGGTGTTGTTCGCCCCGATGTACATAAGGCGCTGCGTGTAGCCAGTAAGCCGAGCTCTCACAATGGTTGCGCTATTGGAGCCAGCGACATATGCAGTCGCTCTGTCATCTGCAACACGAACGAATCCCAAGGGTGTGCCCAGAGCCGGGATTGCAACGACATCACCGTTGGTTGTTCCTGTACGGAGTGCTGCCTGAGTTGGACTCCGATTTGTTTCCACAGAAATCACGTTGTCGCCCAAGGCAGTCGCCCCTGTGGGTTGGTCCTCGGTACCGGGCCAGACCATCGCAGAAATGTCCTTGGTGGTGGTATAGGGGTTCTGATCGGATGCGCCACCCATGGCGAGCTGGGTGTCGTGATAGTCCGCAGAGCCGTTGTAAACAAAGCCAGTTTTAGCCGTGAAAACAGGTGCTCCTATGGCCACGGCATAGCTGCCCGGCGCTGCCCAGTTCTGGCGTGCAGCCTGATCGCTGTGTGCCGCAAACACATAGACACCAAGGG
>NZ_CBCSIW010000046.1:0-1611 GCF_965139575.1 Comamonas aquatilis
GGGGATGCGGACAAAAACTTGGACTACCAGGAGGTAGTTCATGTACTCATACGCAGACAGGATTCGTGCAGTTGAGCTTTATATCAAGCTTGGCTTGCGTGTCAGAGCCACGATTCGCCAGTTGGGATACCCAACCAAGAACGCATTGAAAGGCTGGTATCAGCACTACCTGAAGCATCAGGATTTGCCAGTAAGCCAAGCACCAAGAGCACCGAAATATTCGCTACAGCAAAGACAGGTGGCGGTTGCTCATTACCTCGCCCACGATCGCTGTATTGCCGCCACGATGAGGGTTTTGGGTTACCCGGGTCGAGGAACGTTGACTGCGTGGGTTCGGCAAGACTGCCCTGAGATCAGTAAATCGATGGTCGGCAGGTCTTGGCCGACTACAAAGCCTGATGCTTTGATGTGTGAGGGCGTGGTGCAACTGTGTGCCCGCCAATCAAGTGCACAGGAGATTGCAGACAAGTTAGGGGTATGCCGGGGAACCTTGTACAACTGGAAAAATCAGTTGCTTGGCCCTTGTGCCCCCACCTCGATGAAACACAGTCCAAAGCGATCGCCTGTGTTGGATGCAGCAGCGCTCAGGCGCCAAGTTGAATCATTGCGCCAGGATGTTCGGCGGCTGAAGATAGAGCGGGAGCTTCTCAAACAGGCCCATGAAATCTTAAAAAATGGGTCCGACATTGACCTGCATAGGCTGGCAAACAAAGATAAGGCTGTGCTGGTTGAAGCGTTGCACGGGCAGTATGAATTGCCAGAACTGCTTTCTCTTGTTGGCCTTGCTAGAAGCTCGTATTTTTACCATCGTGCCCGGCTGAAGCTGGCTGACAAATACGTTGATTTACGCCGAAGCATCACAGAGATCTTCGACAACAACTACCGTTGCTATGGATATCGCAGGGTGCAGGCATCCCTGCTCAAGGAGTGCACGGGCATCTCAGAGAAGGTGGTTCGCCGGCTGATGAAGCAGGAGGGGTTGATCGTGGCCAAGCCCAAACGCCGCAGATATAACTCATACCTTGGAGAGATAGGTGCTGCCCCGCAAAACCTCATCAATCGAGACTTCCATGCCGCTGCGCCCAATGAGAAGTGGCTCACCGACATTACTGAATTCCAGATTCCTGCTGGCAAGGTCTACCTGTCGCCAGTCATTGATTGCTTTGACGGGCTGGTGGTGAGCTGGTCGATTGGGACTCATCCCAACGCAAATCTCGTCAACACAATGCTGGATGCGGCCATTGATGCTGTTCAAGGCAGCGAGAGCCGCCCTGTGATTCATTCTGATCGTGGAGCTCACTACCGCTGGCCAGGCTGGCTCTCGAGGGTCCATGATGCAAAGTTGGTTCGCTCGATGTCTCGCAAAGGGTGCTCGCCAGACAATGCTGCATGCGAAGGCTTCTTTGGAAGGCTAAAGATGGAGCTGTTCTATCCCTGCAACTGGCAATCAACAACGATTGAGCAGTTCATTGAAGCTGTCGATACTTATATTCGTTGGTACAACGAAAAACGTATCAAAGTATCTCTGGGACGTTTAAGTCCTGTGGAATACCGGCACAAGCTTGGCCTAGCCGCATAAAACCAGTCCAAGTTTTTATCCGCACCTCCTNT
>NZ_CBCSIW010000047.1:0-1232 GCF_965139575.1 Comamonas aquatilis
TGAATCGACCAGTGTTTTGTAGATAGTCCAAAGCCTCCTATTTCCGTTCCAATAGGAGTCCTTATGAGCAGTCAACGTTACCCTGAAGAATTCAGGATTGAAGCGGCCAAGCAAATCCTGGAACACGGCCACAGCGTGGCCGATGTCTCACGCCGCTTAGGCGTAAGCACGCATAGCCTGTACAAATGGGTTCGCCAGCAGCAAATCCCGGCAGCACAGCGCACTTTGCAAGTGAGCCAAAGCGAAGAACTGCGTCGCCTGAAGGCTGAGCTCAAACGCGTCACCGAGGAGCGCGACATCCTAAAAAAAGCGGCGGCGTACTTCGCTCGTCAGCCCGACTGAAGTACGCGTTCATCTCAAGGCATCAGACGGTGTATAGCGTTTTGCGAATGTGCCGAATGCTTCGGCTGCACCCCAGCGGCTACTATGCGTGGAAAGCCCAGCCTGAAGGCAAACGAGCCATTGACGATCGCAGGTTGCTGGCCTTGCTCAAACAGGCGTGGCTGGAGAGCGGTGGTGTCTACGGCTATCGCAAGCTGACGCTGGATATGCGTGACTTGGGTGAAAGCTGCAGCAGACATCGGGTTGTCAGACTACTGCGCCATGAAGGATTGAAGGCGCAAAGAGGCTACGGCAGACGGCCACGCCCACAAGGTGGTGCTCCCGCTGTGGTTGCGCCCAACCTTCTGGAGCAGCAATTCAAAGTCAGTCAACCCAATACCGCCTGGGTTACCGACATCACCTATATCGCTATGCACGAAGGCTGGCTGTACCTGGCTGCAGTGATTGACCTTTATTCCCGACAAGTTGTGGGCTGGTCCACCGGCAGCCGCATTGATACCCAACTGGCTCTTGATGCCTTGCATATGGCGGTCTGGCGCAGAAGACCGAGTGAGATGGTCGTTGTGCATTCCGATCAGGGCTGTCAATTTACCAGCCATGAGTGGCAACGCTTTCTTGCGAGTCACAACCTCAAGCCCAGCATGAGCAGGCGAGGCAACTGCCACGACAACGCAGTGGCGGAGAGCTTCTTCCAACTGCTCAAGCGTGAGCGCATTCGTAAACAAACCTACGCAACAAGGCAAGAAGCGCGTAGCGATGTATTCAGCTACATCGAGATGTTCTACAACCCCATCCGCAGACATTCGTCTGCGGATGGCCTGTCTCCGATAGAGTTCGAGAGGCGTAATTCCGTGAGGCTTAAAGCTATCTAGGAAAAGCTGGTCGATTCA
>NZ_CBCSIW010000048.1:0-1201 GCF_965139575.1 Comamonas aquatilis
GGCCATGTGGTCATGGGCAATGTGATCCCCACCGACACCAAGGATGCTTATCTGTCGCGCGTGGCGGCCGTCGATGCGGGCTGCCCCATCGAGACCCCGGCCTTCAACGTCAACCGTCTGTGCGGCTCCGGCCTGCAGGCCATTGTCTCGGCGGCGCAAGCCATTGCCCTGGGCGACTGCGAAGTCGCCATCGGTGCCGGCTCCGAATCCATGAGCCGCGGCCCTTACTTCGACATGGCCTCGCGCTGGGGCGCACGCATGGGCGATACCAAGAGCATCGACTACATGCTGGGCATCCTCCACGACCCCTGGCAAAAACTGCACATGGGCATCACGGCCGAGAACGTGGCCGAGCGCTACAACATCAGCCGCGCCATGCAGGACGAGCTGGCCGTGCTGAGCCAGCAGCGCGCCGCCGCTGCGATTGAAGCCGGCCGCTTCAAGGAACAGATCGTGGCCGTGGAAATCGCCACCCGCAAGGGCGTGGTGCGGTTCGACACCGACGAGCATGTGCGTGCCAGCACCACGCTGGAAACCCTGGCCGGCATGAAGCCCGCTTTCAAGAAGGAAGGCGGCACCGTCACCGCCGGCAATGCCTCCGGCATCAACGACGGCGCCGCTGCCGTGCTGATGATGAGCGAGCAGGCCCTGAAGTCGGCCGGTGCCAAGCCCCTGGCCCGCCTGGTGGGTTACGCCCACGCCGGTGTGGAGCCCGCCTATATGGGCATAGGCCCCGTGCCCGCTACGCAAAAAGTGCTGGCCCGCACCGGCCTGAAGATCCAGGACATGGACGTGATCGAAGCCAACGAAGCTTTTGCCGCCCAGGCCTGCGCCGTGATCCAGGAGCTGGGCATGGATCCCGCCAAGGTCAACCCCAATGGCTCGGGCATCTCCCTGGGCCACCCCGTGGGTGCGACCGGCGCCATCATCACCACCAAGGCGATTGCCGAGCTGCACCGCACCGGCGGCCGCTACGCACTGGTGACCATGTGCATTGGCGGCGGCCAGGGCATTGCCGCGATTTTTGAGCGCGTGTAAGTCTCTAGACGACCAAGCAAAAAGGCCTGCCGGATCACTCCGGCAGGCCTTTGCTGTCTATGAATTTGATAGCTGTCAGCGCTTGATCAACAAGCCACTCAATGCAATATTGCTTTATAAGTTAGGCAAATAAAGCGCAACCGGCTATTGAATCAATAGCTTT
>NZ_CBCSIW010000049.1:0-1058 GCF_965139575.1 Comamonas aquatilis
ATATTCGTTGGTACAACGAAAAACGTATCAAAGTATCTCTGGGACGTTTAAGTCCTGTGGAATACCGGCACAAGCTTGGCCTAGCCGCATAAAACCAGTCCAAGTTTTTATCCGCACCTCCCACTGGCACCCAGTTGATAACTATTGGGCCTTGCAGATTTGGTATGCCTTTCTGTTCCTGTTGCCTGGCTCCATCACCTTTACCCTATTGCTGTGGTTTCTCCCGGGAACTGCCACGGTGGGCCAGCGACTCACCTTTATATTTTCGATAGGCCGCAAGGGGAATTGGCACTAATCAAGGGCTGCTTAGGGTCGATAGTACCTATTCGTGAGCCAAGATTTCGGACTTCCAGCATCCCCGAGGACAGCCTGTTATCGATGGGCTGCTGCTGACCTGGAAACAGTCATTCGAGAAGCGATTGTCTTGGCGTTCTGAATGATCGCTATGAGGCGGCGACCGGTAGTTCGCCCTGCGGCTATGAGCGGCAGCAACCGCTTGTGGATGTGGATTCAACTGGTCGATGCAACACACTATGACCCGGCTCAGGTCGAAGGAGCGCTGGAAAGCGGGCTGGACTCACCATCAGATCGCTAAGCTGTTTGATCGAGGGTGTGGTTCGGTAGGAGGCATCCTGGCTCGAACAGGCGGTATCCGTCCGCCCCAGCGATATCGCTCCAGATTGGCGCTGACGCTGACCGAACGAGAAGAGATTTCGATTTCTGTCGCGAAAGGGCTATCAATCCGTTCGATTGCAGGCAAGCTCGGACGAGCGCCGTCCACGGTCAGTCGATAGATTAAACCCAGCGGCGATCAAGAAGGATGCAAAGCGGCTCAGGCCGACAGCGCGGCCTAGCAGCGAGGGTGTCGGTCCAAGGTTTGCAAGCTGGCTGAGAACCGTGTATTGGCCCGAATCATGGCTAACAAGTTGTAAATGCTTGAATCGACCAGTGTTTTGTAGATAGTCCAAAGCCTCCTATTTCCGTTCCAATAGGAGTCCTTATGAGCAGTCAACGTTACCCTGAAGAATTCAGGATTGAAGCGGCCAAGCAAATCCTGG
>NZ_CBCSIW010000050.1:0-1035 GCF_965139575.1 Comamonas aquatilis
GGCGTTGTTGCATAAATCAGCCCCAGGCCAGATTTCCCCAACCCCAGACGTGGCTACGCCACAGCCACCGTCTGCGGGCAGCCCAGTTCAGTAAACCGATTGAGGATTGCGGCTCGAATGTGCAGTTCGTTGACCTGCCGCTCGAAGGTGCGTGACATCACTCGTTCACCCAGCCGTTTGATGCAGTTCATCTTGGTCTCTACCAGACTGCGCCGGTGGTAACCACTCCAGTTTTTCCATAGCTTGCGACCGAAGCGCCTACATGCGGAGATGGCCGCATTGCGGTGCGCAAAGGCATCGCCTTTGCGCATCCTGGCATTCTTTCTCGGGGGAATGATGGGCGTGGCATTGCGCTGCATGACCGCCGCATGGACGGGCTGCGTGTCATAAGCACCATCGCCTGTCACTGTCAGCAGCGGCTCCTCGGCAGGAACTTGATTCAGCAACTGCGGCAACACTGCGGCGTCAGTGACATTGTTCGAAGTAACGCAGATGGCTCGTACCTGTAGCGTTTGCGCATCAATGCCAATGTGCAGCTTGCGCCATTGGCGGCGGCGCTCTGGCCCGTGCTTTTTGCACTTCCACTCGCCTTCGCCCAGGAACTTGATGCCAGTGGAGTCAACCAGTAGATGCAGGCCGGCTGCGCTAGAGCGGTACACCACCTGGACATCCAGACTGCGTTGGCGACGACACAACGTGCTGAAGTCGGGAACTGGCCACAGCAGTCCAGACAACGCCAGTAGTGACTGAACAAAGCCTGTGGTCTGCCGCAAGGCCAATCCAAAGAGGTTCTTGATGGTCAGGCAGAACTGGATCGCTGCATCCGAGAACTGCGGGCTGCGCCCGCGTTTGCCGCTGGCAGCGGCAAACCAAGACATGCCCCTGTCCAGCCAGATGGTCAGTGAGCCCCGCGCTTTGAGCGCTGCGTTGTATTGCTTCCAGTTGGTGGTGCGATAGCGAGGTTTGGACTGCGGGGAATGACTCATCGCACGAGGCTACCTGACCCTAGCCTGCGATTTATGCAACAACGCCCAG
>NZ_CBCSIW010000051.1:0-809 GCF_965139575.1 Comamonas aquatilis
CTGACGAGTGGAGCAGCGTCTACAGCGCTGTCCAGGGATTCCCTCCCGAGATCTATCACCGCGAGGGGCGCCGCCTCATCGGTCGTGACACAGTTGATTACTGGCATGCCATGTACCAGGTCAATTGGCCTGAGCAAATCGCCTTCGGCGGGTACTTTGCCGACAGCAAGGCCAAGACACAGTTTGCAAAGCCGGCCGGCGGATCGCTGCGCGAAGGCGCCTATGGGCCCGGCCATTTTGTGACCGAGGATGGCGCGGAGGTTGATTTTGAAGGCTCTGTTTACTTCGGTATTCCCATGGGGGCCGTTGTTCCTCCAGAAGGCGAGTGCGACAACCTGGCCGTGTGCTGGGGCATCAGCGCTACAGCCATGGGGTTTGCAGCAATCCGTTTGGAGCCATTCCTCAACGCAGTGGCAACAGGCGTGGGCCATATGGCTGTCGAGAGTCTGGTCTCCGGCACGCCGATTGCCCGATTGAGCTATGGCGCTGTGCGCGCACGACTCGATGCCGCAGGCGCACTGCTGTATCGCTACCAACCGACTTGAGGACGCAATGACATTCATCACACCAGGGCGCACCAGCCGTGCGGTACAAACCAGCTCGGCCGGTTTGCCCCAGCTCACCTATGCCGGCGGCGTCACGATCGCATCGCCTGACGGGCGCCAGGCGGCGCCTCACATCATTGTCGAGGCGCCGCAAGCTCCCATCTTGTCCACGCTTGTTGATCTGTCCACCACCGCAGAGCAACCGCTTCATGTGCTGCACGCCCAAGGCCGCTACATCATTGACAGCATCGTGGTGGAGCGGGC
>NZ_CBCSIW010000052.1:0-598 GCF_965139575.1 Comamonas aquatilis
GCTGAACAGCTCGTTGGCCAGCTCTGCACGCTCGACAGGGTCGGCAATGTAGTGCGCCGAGGCGGGACGGGTCAGGAACAGCGAGCCCTTGCCGGCCAGGATCTGCGGATTGAACGGAGGGATCGAACCGGAAGCCGTGCCCAGGCAAACCATCAGGCCGCGTGTCTTCAGGCTGTTGAGCGAGCCTTCAAACGTGTCCTTGCCCACGCTGTCGAACACGGCATTCACGCCCACGCCGTTCGTCAGTTCACGCACGCGCTTGGCCACATCTTCATGGCTGTAGTTGATGGTGTGAACGCAGCCGTTGGCCTTGGCCACTTCGGCCTTGGCATCGCTGGAAACCGTACCGATCACATTCAGACCTTCGAGCTTGGCCCATTGCGACACCAGCATGCCCACGCCACCAGCGGCTGCGTGCAGCAAAATGGTGTCGCCCTTTTTGAAATCCCAGATGCGGCGCATCAGATAAGCAGCCGTCAGACCGCGCATGGTGATCGCGGCAGCGGTTTCAAAGCTGATGTTGTCGGGCAGGCGAATCAGAGGGGCGGCAGAAATCAGACGCTCTGTCGCATAGGCACCCAGCGTATTGAGCGCGCCG
>NZ_CBCSIW010000053.1:0-531 GCF_965139575.1 Comamonas aquatilis
ATCAGCATGAGCGCCGAAACCATGGCAGAGACTGTAGTTGGACGGGCGCTTTCGGATCACCCCTTGCTTCGAGCACTGGAAGCCCAAAGCCGCGAGGCAGCAGACATCAAACAGCTGGATGACGAGAGCTTTGAGCAGTTCATCGGAATGCTGCGCAACCATCGAGCCTGCGGCTACCTGCACGACATGGATTTCGCTCGCAAAGAATGGGGCACCAAGTGGAATGCTTGCGAAGGGGTGGTTGATTCGCAGAACGGAACTGCTCAATTCGATACAGCCTGGGCTTGTCCAAAGCCTATCTTTGTGGCGCTCTCCAAGCAGTTTCCACAGGAAGTGATCACCATTACTTACGCAGACGAGGACATAGGCAGCAACTGCGGCATGTTCAAGCTGAAGAACGGCGAGGTGATTGAGGCGGATGAGGCTCAGCCATGGCGCGAGATGTCGGAGGAGCAAAAAGCGAAGTGGACAGCCTTCGCCTATGAGGTGAAAGGCTGGAAGCCCGAAGAAGAATAGCAACAGCCGGCCACC
>NZ_CBCSIW010000054.1:0-366 GCF_965139575.1 Comamonas aquatilis
CGCTGTTCTCGGCAATCGCCTCTGCGATGGCGCCCGAGCTGAACACGGGTGGGTTTTCATCCACATCGTTGACGGCCAGCGTCACATTCTTCTCGCTGTGGTTGCCCAGCGCATCGGTGGCCACCACAGTGAATTGATAGCCCGCCTTGGCTTCGTAGTCCGGGTTGCCAATCAGTGTGACCTTGCCGGTCTGGGCATCNATGCTGAAGGCGGCGGCATCGCCGCCTGCGGCCAGGCTGTAGCTGACCGCATGGGCATCGCTGGCCTGGGCGGTGTAGACCACTTGGCCGGCACCGCTGTTCTCGGCAATCGCCTCTGCGATGGCGCCCGAGCTGAACACGGGTGGGTTTTCATCCACATCGNNGA
>NZ_CBCSIW010000055.1:0-352 GCF_965139575.1 Comamonas aquatilis
GAACTTGGCTGCTTGCCATCAAACGCCCACGCTTATCGGCTGTATCTTGTTAAGGATCCGAGAACAAAAACCAATCTAAACCGGCTTTCATTTCTTTGCTTGCTGTGATCAGCGAAGCCTTTGATTTTAGCACAACTTTCATCATGCTTTTAAACGTTTTTGCGTTTTCTTCTCATCCTTCATTGCGAAGAAGGAGAAGAAAACGCCCGGCGCTGAGCCGGGCGTTTAGGCGTAAGAGCCTGACGATGACCTACTTTCACACGGGAACCCGCACTATCATCGGCGCAAATTCGTTTCACTGTCCTGTTCGGGATGGGAAGGAGTGGTACCAAATCGCTATGGTCATCAGGCA